>NZ_PNOR01000026.1 GCF_002869765.1 Deinococcus planocerae
GCTTCACGCGGCTTCGTCCTCCTGCCCAAACGCTGGGTCGTCGAGCGCTCCCTGGCATGGTTATCGCGCTTCCGTCGCCTCGGGCGAGATTTGGAACGCTTGTCCTCCACCCTGATCGGCTTTCACTCCGTCGCCGCCTGCGTTCTGATGCTGGCGAAAATCAGGCCCCTTCTTGGATAGGCTTCTGCCCAGCCTCTAGCCTCAGGTGCGGCTCGATCTCAGCCGCGGGCAGCGGGCGACCGAGCAAGAAGCCCTGGGTGCGTTCGCAGCCCAGCGCCGCCGCGGCCGCGAGTTGCGCCGGTGTCTCCACGCCCTCCGCCACCACCTCGAGCCCCAGCCCCCGGCCCAGGGCCACCACCGCCTGGGTCACCCGGTCCGCCTGCGCGGCGCGGCCCAGGTCCTGAATCAGGGCGCGGTCCACCTTGAGCACGTCGAGGGGCAGATGCGCGAGGTGTCCCAGCGAGGAGTGGCCCTGACCGAAGTCGTCGAGGGCCACGCGCACCCCCAGCCGCCGCACCTCGCGCAGCACCGCGACGGCGCGCTCCACCTCGCGCAGCGCGAGCCGCTCGGTCACCTCCAGTTCCAGCCAGGTGCCCGCCAGCGCGTGGCGACGCAAGGTGTCCCCCACCTCCGCCGCGAACGCCTCGCGGGCGAGCTGGGCAGGGGACACGTTCACCGCGACGCGCACGGGGGCGAGCCCGGCGCGCTGCCACGCCGCGTTCTGGCGGCACGCCTCGTCGAGCACCCAGGCCCCGATCTCGACGATCAGGCCGCTGTCCTCGGCCACGGGGATGAAGCGGCCCGGGTCGACCGGTCCGAGTTCGGGGTGGGTCCAGCGCAGCAGCGCCTCCAGGGCGAGCACCCGGCGGCCCAGGGTGTCGAACTGCGGCTGGTAGTGCAGCGTGAACTCGCCGCGCCCGGCGGCGCCGCGCAGCAGGGGACCGATCCCCGCCGCCGGGTCCATCTCCGGCGTGTAGGCGCGCCAGGCGTTCTTGCCACGCGCCTTGGCGTGGTACATGGCGGTGTCCGCGTGCCCCAGCAGCGTGTCTGCGTCGGTGGCGTCGGCAGGGTACACACTCAGTCCCACCGATCCCGTCACCCCGGCCTGCCGGCCCGCCAGCAGGTAAGGCCGGGAGAGGCCCTTGATGATGGCCTGGGCCACCCGCTCGGCCTCCTGGCCGCCCAGCCCGGGCAGCAGCGCGGTGAACTCGTCGCCGCTGAGCCGCGCGACCAGACCCGGCGGAGGCACGGCCCCGCGCAGCCGGACGGCGACCTCGCGCAGCAGGGCGTCGCCCGCCGCGTGCCCGAGGGTGTCATTCACCGCCTTGAAGCCGTCGAGGTCCACGAACAGCACCGCGAGCCCCTCTCCGGTCAGGCTGGCCTGGCGAACCGCCGCCTCCAGGTGGGCCGTGAAGGCGGCGCGGCCCAGCAGTCCGGTCAGGGCGTCGTGCCGCGCCTGGTGGGCGAGGGCCGTGAGCAGCTCGTCCTTGCGGCGGTCCGACTCCTCCAGGGCCAGGGTCCGCTCGCGCAGCGCCACACCGATCTGCACGTTCTCGTGAATCACCAGTCCCTGCCGGGTCAGCATCAGCAGGGTCGCCGTGAAGCACGCGGCGGCACTCCACTCGCGCATCCGGAGGTCGCCCGGGAAGGAGGCGAAAAACAGCAGGTACAGCGTGATCAGGGCGCCGTACGGCAGCGCCGCGCTCAGGAGGGCCCCGTTGTCGAGGAGGAGGTCCGCGCGCCGGGTGGCGTCCTGCCACTGGCGCAGGGCGGCGAGCACGAAGCACAGCTCGGCGAGTGCCCACCCGCTGACCGACAGCAGCTTGTGCGTCTGGAGGGCGGGCAGTTGCCCCAATGGCGTCTCGAACACGAGGACTGAGAGGCCGAACAAGAACCCGGCGAACAGCAGCCAGCGGGCGGGGCGCACGGTGCGGGGCGTGGCGGGCGCGAGCAAGACCAGCGCGCCGAGCACCACGAACACCAGGCCGCCCGCAAGCTGGGCGAGCTTGTCGGGACCGAGGGGGGGCAGCGGCAGGCCCCAACGCGCGGCGGCCTCCTGCGGCCAGCGCACCAGCCCCGCCCACCCCGCCATGCCCGCTGCCAGCGCGAGGGTGAGCACGTCGATGACGAGCTTGAGCCGGTCCCGGGCGAGGGCAGGAGCGCTGGGCAACAGCAGCAGCCCGGCCACCATCGGGGGAGAAATCAGGGCGAACAGCAGGTCCGCGACCGGGCCGTCCTCGCGCACGGGGCCTCCCAGATGCACGTGCAAGCTCTCGGCGATCAGGGCGGCGACCAGCGTGAGGTGGGCCGCGAGCATACCGGTCCAGGCCCACCGGGTGCGGCCCTCGGCGCCCCGCCGGGCCAGCAGGGCCGCCAGGGTGCCCAACAGGCCGAGCGGCAGCAGCAGGTCCTGGTCCAAGCGGTACGCGGTCTCCGGGCCGGGCAGCCAGAGGGTGAAGAGCACGCTGCACAGCAAGACATACACCAGCAGCAGGGCGGCCACCCCGGCGAGCAGACGGGAGGGGAACCGGGATGCGGCAGGGGGGGGAAGGGGGGACCTCATGGGCGGCGCGCCCTGGAGCGCTGGACCGAGCGTAACGGCTGTTGCGTCACAACACTCCTACTGGGGACCGGGTGAACGCCCACCTCCTGGAGGAGCCGGCCAGCGGAACCAGACACCAGCCCTCGTCGGGGCTGGAGGGGCAAGTTCAATGAGGAGCAGCCCTTCGCTGCGTGCGTCCGCGGGAACGTCGGGTCAGGGGCGTTGCCATGCGCCGTTGGGGAGCGACGCCGTGACCGACCCAGCAGGTGCCCCGCCGCCCCCTGCCGCACCACCTGTCTCGCCCGGGCCGCCACCCGCCCCGAACGCCTCCACCAGTTCGGGCGGCTCACGCACTTTGACCTCATCCCGAGCGACAACAGCGCCGCCGCGGCCAGGTGTAGCCCACTCAACCGCAGCAGCGAGTCCCCTCAGTGGGAGACCTCGGATTTCGACGAGCGGGCCGGGCGCCCCTGCGACGTGGGGAGCCCGGGTACAGCACCAAGCTCGACCGGGACGGAGACCGCGTGGCCTGCGAGTAGGTGCCGGTCAGCGACCGGGGGAGCGTGCGGCGTTGTGCCGGTGCAACTCGCGCAGGCGCTCACTCAGGGAGGGTTCCGGTCCCTCGACCGTCGCCTCACGCAACACCGCCCCGATGGGGAGCGGGTTCACCGGCGCGGGGGGAGCGCCGAACTCTTCCAGCCAGGCCGTGAGCTGCGCGGCGGAAGTCGCGTACACGATGCGGCCCAGCCCGACCCAGCCGTGCGCGGCGGCACACATGGGGCAGTGCTCCCCGGAGGTGTAGACGGTGGCGCCCGCGCGTTCCTGGGGGGTGAGGTGGGACGCGGCCCAGCGGGCGATGGCGAACTCCGGGTGTCCGGTGGCGTCGCCGGAGGCGGTGCGGTTGTGGTCCTCGAACAGGACCTCGCCCGAGGGCGACACCAGCAGCGAGCCGAAGGGGTCGTTGCCGGACCTGAGCGCTTCCTCGGCCAGCTCGACGCAGCGGGTCAGGTGGGTTCGATCACGGTCGTTCACGTCTCTCCTCCTGGAAGGTTTTGCCCAGCGGGCCCCGCTCCAGCGTGGGCAGCCGGGGGACCGGGCCGGGGATGGAGTGGCGTGCGAGTCCGGCCAGGGCCACGATCCCACGCCTGCCCTGGAACAGGAACCGGGTGCTCGAGGGCCGACCGGATGAGGGCCTGACCGAAAGGGTCGCGCGGGCCCTGGGTGAGCGGGCTGCGACCGAAGGTCTCCTGCCGTTCGTCTTTACCCCCGGGATCAATGAGAGCGGACTTGCGGATGTGAATGATCTGCCCGGCGGCAACGCCCCAGGGAACGGGGGGCACGTCAGCACACGGCTTTTCCACCGGCGACAGGGTAAACCCTTCGGCGCCGACTCACCAGGGCTGGCCGACCCTGCCCGCTTCATTGGGCTTCACGGCCCGGCAGGCCTGCCCCACCTGCTCCAGGGGCACGCTTAAACGCAGCGGGGCGACGAAGTGGACACCACCCAGCCCCGCCGCTTGCGTGAGGACGTTGCTGCCGGCCAGCTTCAGGACGGACGTATACCGCACCCGGTCATGGGAAGGACCAGGCGGGCGCGGCCCTGGGCGCCGGTGTGCGTGACGATGCTGAAGGTGCCGCCCTGCGTGGTCACCGCCAGGAAGGCCTGGTTGGGGTGGCCCCTGAGGGTGACGAGGTGCTCAAAGCGTCCACCGTACCCCACGGCTTTCGGAACGACGAAATCGCCCGACTCGGGATCGTAGGTCGTGACGAAGCTCGTGTTCCCCACATTGAGCCCCCGCTGAAACCCACATACCTGGTGGGCGAACAGCCCGTAGAGCGTGCTCGGTGCGGCGGGATGGGCGTTCGTCCCAAGCTGGACCCGGTACGTGCCGACGCTGAGCACGGGGTGGGGCCAGCCGTTCAAACTCCAGACGTGGGCGGGTTTTTTCGAGGCATTCCACATCGTGCTCAGGCCACCCAGGAGGGAACTGCTGGTGAACACCTGTCGCCCCTGGGGATCGGGGATGACGCTGAGAAGAAGGCTCGACGTGGTTCCGGGGAAGAAGACCGCAGCGCTCAGGGGATCGTGGGGGGCAGACGAGGGGGAAAAGCGGGTGGCCTTGACCGTGACCCCCGGGAGGGTCCTGGCGAGGTCCTGGAGGGAGAAGAGCATGTCGCCCCCCGCCGCCGTCGGTGGGCGTTGGGCTGGGACGCTGCCGGGAAGGGCGGGGACGGCCCCGGTGGAGGCGGCCAGCAGCAGTGCGGGCAGGAGTGTGAAGCGTCGCATCGCCGCCACCTGAGGTCGGGGCCCCAGGCCCCGGGCCGCAACCGCGGGTGGTGTTGGGGGAATCAGTCGGGGGGCGGTGCCGGGTGCGCTCCCCGTTCGGGGTCGGCAGGCTGACCCCTCGGGCTTGACCTCACGACGGTGGGTGTGTCCGGGCCTACGGGCTCCTTCACGGCGCAATCAGCCTGCGGGCGCCAAGGCGAAATACTTCGTATCTTGGCCCGGCCTCCTGGGTCACTCCTCGCCGTTCACTGCCGTGTGGCGCTCCTCCACGTCTTCACGCGGGCAAGCCCAGATCAAAGAACCCTCCGCTGGGGACGTCCACGCCTCGCCCCCAACAGCTCTCACAACCGCCCATCCGTGAAGTCCTGCACGGCGAGCTCGGCACCTGAGTGCGCCAGGACCTCCGGGGGGTGAAAGGTGGCGACCCCGATGACCCTCACCCCCGCCCCGCGGGCCGAGCGCACGCCATCCGGTAAGTCCTCGAAGGCCAACGCCTCCCCGGGCCGCCAGCCCCAGGCGGCGCAGGGCCTCCCGGTACGGGGCGGGATCCGGCTTGCCCACGCCGACCCCCTCGGCGAGGACGATGCAGGCGAAGGCTTCCCACAGTTCAGTGGCTCTCAGCACGAGTTCGGCGTTCGCCCGGGTCGCGTCGGTCACCGCGGCGAGGCGCAGGCCCCGGTCGGCGGCCCACGCCAGCAGGGACCGCGTGCCGGGCAGCGGCGTCAAGTCCCGCGCCAGACGGCGGTAGACCTCATCCCGTTCGTTCAGCAACCGGGCCGCGTCGGCGGGGGCAAGCCCCGGCAGGAGGTCGAGCAGCACGTCCTGCCGGGTCCGCCCGCTCACGCGGCTGCGGTAACACGCCCCCTCCACCTCGACCCCGCGCGGCGCCAGGACCGCGCGCCAGGACCGCCAGTGCAGCGGCTCGGTGTCGGCAAGCGTCCCGTCAATGTCGAAGAGCAGGGCACGCGGGCGTGGGAAGCCGGACGGGGCCACCTGAAAGCCCCTTACCCGACGGCCACGGCGGGCCGCCCCACCTCCACCGCCCGCCCCGTCTCGAAGGACCGGATGGCGGCGTGGGCGAGGAGCAGGGCGCGGCGCCCTGCCTCGGCGTGGACGGGCGGCCCCTCCCCCGCGCGGAAGGCCGCGAGCAGCGCGTCCAGGTGGGCGTCGAAAGTGCGGTGGAACTCGCGCCCCCGGTCGTTGAAATACCCCGCCTCCCACACCTCCCCGAGTTCGCTTCCGTTGGGGTGGAAGTCGAAGCGCCGTACCGTGTCGTGAATGACAAGGCGCCCGAGCGTGCCGCCCACCTCCAGCCGGTGCGTGTCGGGGTGCGCGTAGGAGGCGTCGTAGGTGCCCAGCAGGGTGCCCACCGCCCCCGATTCGAAGGTGAGCGCCAGCGCGAGGGTGCGGTAGCCGCCGCCCGTCTTGTCGGTCATATGCGCCGACACGTTGGAGACCGGCCCGCACAGGTATTCGAGCATGTCGAAGCCGTGGCACTGGGTCTCGATCAGGTTGGCGTGGGGGTGGTCGCTTTCCCCCTCACCCCCGAAGCGCCAGGAGGCGAAAACGATCTCACCGAGGCGCCCCCCCTCGATGGCGGCCCTGGCGAGTTGAACGGGTTTCGCGTAGCGGTGGTTGAAGTTGATGGCGAAAAAGAGGTTCCGCCGCCGCGCCTCCTCCAGCAAGATGTCCGCCTCGCCGAGGTCGAAGACCAGCGGCTTTTCCGCGAGGAGGGGCACGCCCGCGCGGATGACCTCCAGGGTCGGCCCGAAGTGCCCCTGGTTGGGCAGGCTGAGGCTCACGAGGTCGGGCCGCTCGGCCTGGAGCATCTCCGGGATGCTCGTATAGGCGCGGACGCCGTACTCCTGGGCGCGGGCACGTGTCCGCTCCGGCGTGCGGCCCGCGACGGCGACCAGCTCCACATCCTCCCGCGCGGCGAAGACCCGGGCGTGCTCGCGTCCCCAGCGTCCGGCCCCGACGAGCGCCACCCGCACCCTCGCGCCGGTCACTGCTCGATCACCACCTTGCCGCTGCGCCCCGAGAAGAACAGCTCGAAGGCCGAGCCGATCTCCTCGGGGGGAAAGCGGTGGGTGATGATCTGGGACAGGTACGCGCGGTGCCGCCGCAGCAGGTCGAGGTTGCCGGGCAGCTCGTCGTAGCGGAAGTACTCGCTTCCCAGCACCGACCGCTCGGGCGCGATCAGGTCGGACGACACCGTGAGATTCAGCCCCTCGCCGTGTCCGACACACACCAGGACGCCGCGCTGGGAGAGGTTCGCCAAGGCCTCCTGCCGGGCCGCCCCCTTCCCGCTCGCGTCGATGGCGGCGTCCACGGCGCCCAGGCCGTGCCGTCCCAGCCCCTCGGCGAGGCTCCCTTCCGCGACATTGACCGGCAGCGCCCCCAGCCGCGCGGCGAGGTCGAGGCGGTGCGGGGACACGTCGGTGACGAGGACCCGCACCCCCTCCCCCAGCAGCAGCCGCGCCATCGCGACCATGCCGAGGCCGACCGGACCCGCCCCGGCGACGAGCAGGCTCTCGATGTCCTCACGCAGGTGCCGGGCACGCTCGACGGCGTGAGAGCAGGTCCCCATCACGTCGAGGAGCAGCGTCGCCTCGGTCAGGGGCAGGTCCGGGTCCACGGGGAAGAAGACGTTCTCGTTCACGAGCTCAAAAGGGGCGTACCCGCCGTCGTGGGTGAAGCCGTAGTCGGCCCGCTTGGCGAGGCACTGGTTGGTGTGCCCCAGGCGGCAGGAGCGGCACTCGCCGCAGTAGTCCATCAGGAAGACCACGCCGGGGGTGCCGACCGGGGTGCGGGTGTTCGGCCCGGCGGCGGCGACCACCCCGGCGGCCTCGTGCCCGGGGGTGACGGCGGAGCCCCCCAGGTACTGGGGACGCTCGGAGCCGCACAGGGCGTTGGCGGCGACGCGCAGGAGCAGTTGCCCCGCGCCGGGTTCGGGAACGGGCTTCTCGCCGAACTCGATGTGCCCCTCTCCGACGAAGACGGGCACCCGCATGGTGGCGGGAATGGTGGGGAAGTCGATCAAGGCCCTTTCCTTTCTCGCCGCCGGGAAGCGGCGCGGGTGGAGACGGAGACCTGTCAGCGCGCGACGTGCTCGCCCTCCAGGGAACGCGCGACCTCGCGGATGTGCCGCGCCGCCAGGGCGTACTCCTCCTCGTTTGGAAGGTGTTCGAGGATCAGGGGCAGCTCGGGGTCGAGGCGGTCGAGGGCGCGCAGGAACGCGGGGTAATCGAGCCCCCCGAGGCCGGGCCGCACCTCGTCAATGTGCGCGAGCATCCTGGGGTGCAGGGTCACGTCCTTGGCGTGGCAGCTCTTGATGTGTGGGCCGAGGCGCAAGGCAAAATCCTCGATGAGCTGCCCGTTGCGGGAGTACCGCTCAGGGCTGTTGATCAGGTTCACCGGGTCGAAATGCACCCCGAAGCCGGTTCGGTCCACGGCGCGGATCAGGCGCAGGTAGCTGTCCGCCGAGTCGGGAGGCGTCCAGGGCATCGTCTCCAGCGTGTAGAACGTGCGCTTCGGCCCTACCGCATCGATGATCTCCTGAACCGTTGCCACGATCAGATCGAACACGTCCTCGTCGTAGTGGCTGGGGTGTGGGCCGTCCCACTGCTCCCCGCGCGACCCGGCGATGTTGACGCAGCAGTGGGCGCCGAGTTCGTCCGCGAGCGCCAGCCGCTCCTGACAGCGCCGGATCGAGGCGCGGCGCTTCGCGTCGTCGGTGCTGATGGGGTTTGACCACGCGGGCACCTCGGCGAGGAGGAGTCCGGCGCGGACGGCGGCCTTGGCGCACCCGGTGGCCTGTTCGAGCGGGCCGTCGTCCGCCGGGCAAAACACCGCCTCGTAGCCGTGGCGGCGCGCGGCCTCGACCCAGGCGTCAGGGTCGGTCAGGGGGGCGAAGACGGGTCCTCCCAGCCTCATGTGTCTCCCTTCTGAAGGCTGCTCACCGTGAGGTCAAACGCGGCGCGCAGGGCCTGTACGGGGTCCCCCTTTGGGACGAACTCGTGGGCGACGTATCCGGTGTACCCCGTGCCCTGGATCGCTCGCAGCACGCCCGGGTAGTGGATCTCCTGCGTGTCGTCGAGGTCGCGGCGCCCGGGGTTCCCCGCCGTGTGGTAGTGGGCGAAGTGCTCGGCGTGCTCGCGGATGTTGCGGATCAGGTCGCCCTCCATGATCTGCGCGTGGTACACGTCGTACAGCAGCTTGACGCTCGGGGAGGCGACCTGCCGCACCACCCCCACGCCCCAGGCCGTGCGGTCGCACTGGTAGTCGGGGTGATCGACGCGGGAGTTGAGAAGTTCGAGCACGAGTGTCACGCCCGCCGACTCGGCCAGCGGCGCGGCCCGGCGCAGCCCCTCGGCGGTGACCTCGGCGCCCTCGGGGTCGGCCAGCCCCGCGCGGTTGCCGCTGAAGCAGATCAGGTTGGTCACGCCCCAGCGTGCCGCCAGCCGGACATTCTCCTCCAACTCGCGCAGGATGCGGGCGTGGTGCTCGCGGCGGTTCAGGCCCTCCTCGATGGAGCGGTGTCCGTTCATCGCGGAGATCGTCAAGCCCGCTTTTCTCGCGTTCGGCCAGAGGTCAAGAGGCAGAAGTTCGACCGCCTCGTAGCCGATGCGTGCCGCGTCCCCCAGCAGGGCGTCGGCGTCCGTGCCCGGCCCCGCGAAGGTCCACCACGTAAACGACTGCCGGAAGGTCGCGGGGGTCCGCGAGTCCACGTTGGAGGCAGGCGCGGGGCCGGTCACGCGGAGACCCCATAGGTGAGGACGACTTGCAACGTCTCCTGGGGCCGCTCGTCGAGCAGCCGGTACGCCTCGCTCGCCTCCTCGATGGGAAAGCGGTGGCTGACGAGGGACGCCAGGTCCAGGCCGCCCAGCCACGCGACGCACTGGGCCTGGCGGCGCTCCACCGTCCACAGCGGCGAGAGGTCGGGGTTGACGGCGTTGCCCTGCGAGGAGCGCACCCGCACCCGGTTGTGGTGGAACTCCCCGCCGAGGTCCACGTTCACGGGCTGCCCGTACCACGACATCGCCACGACCAGCCCCTCGTAGCCGACGGTGCGAATCGCCTCGCCCAGGGCCGGACTCGCCCCCGACACCTCGAAGGCCACGTCCGCCCCACGGTTCCCGGTCAGCTCCCGTACGGCAGGCGCCACCGAGTCGCCGGGTTCGAGGCCATGCGTGGCGCCGCCCCGCAGCGCCGTTTCCCGGCGGGACGTGATGCCGTCCACCACCGTGAGGGTGCGCGGCCCGGTGCGGGCGAGCAGGCGGACGAGCAGTTGGCCGATCACGCCCGCCCCGAAGACCACCAAGTCGCTCCCCGGCACGGGGCGGGCGTCGAGAAGACCGTTGAACGCGGTGTTGAGGTTGGCGACGAACACACCCGAGGTGGGGTCGGTGTCCGCCGGCAGCGGGAGGGTCAGCACGCGCGGCACCACCGAGAGCGTCTGGTGCGGGCTGTAGGCGAACACCAGTTGTCCGGGCGCACGGTCGAGCACCTCATCGCCGACCTCCACCACCCGCCCCACGCTGGCGTAGCCGTAGGCGAGCGGGTAGGCCCACTGCGGCTCGCCCCCGGGCACGAACAGCCGGGTCACCGGGTCCTGGCGGCGGTGCCACTGCGGGGCCAGGCCGCGGTAGACGTTCATCTCGGTGCCCGAGGAGATGCCCGAGGCGATGTTCTCGACCAGGACGTCGTTCGGCCCCAGGGGCGGCAGCGGCGTCTCGCGCACCTCGACCTCGCGCGGCTGGACGATCAGGGCGGACGTGCGGGTTCTGGTGCCGGTGACAGTCATGCACGACCTCCAGGGGGAGAAGGGGGCGGCTCCCGGGGCTCAGCCCTTCACGCCGCCGGAGACGAGGCCGTCCACCAGGAAGCGGCGGATCAGCAGGAACAGCAGGGCCACCGGCAGCGCGATCACCACGCCGCCCGCCATGATCAGGCCCCAGTCCTGCCGGAACTGGCTGAACAGGCCCTGCACCGCGAGGGGCAGCGTGCGGTGGTCGGCGGTCGTGGTGAGGGACAGGGCCAGCAGGTACTCGCCCCAAGACAGCACGAAGGCGAAGGTGCCCACGGCGGCGACGGCGGGGTAGAGCAGCGGCAGCAGCACGAGGCTCACGCTCTGGAGACGGGTGCAGCCGTCCACCAGCGCGGCCTCCTCCAGTGCGACGGGCACGTCCTCGACGTAGTTGCGCAGCAGCCACACCGTGATGGGCAGGCTGACGACCACGTGCACCAGGATCAGGCCCAGGGCGCTGTTCGTCAGCCCCAGCGAGCGCATCATCACGACGAGGGGAATCACGATGACGATGCCCGGGATCATCTGGGTGAGCAGCACGAGCGTGCCGACGAGTTCCCGCCCCCGGAAACGCAGCCGCGTCAGGGCGTAGGCGGTGGGCACCGCGAGCATCAGGGCGCCCAGCGCGCTGCACAACCCGACGAGCAGGCTGTTTTGCAGCGCGGTCACGAAGGGCGCGTTGCGGGCGAGCGAGCCGTAGTTCTCCAGGGTGAGCCGGGTGGGCAGCAGCGGCCCGCCGAGCACGTCCGGCGAGGGGCGGAAGGACGACATCACCACCCACAGCACCGGCAGCAGGAACAGCGCGGCGGCGAGCAGGGTCACGAGGTCCCACCCGAACTGCGCCGCCCGCCCCTTGCGCCTCACGTGGCCCTCCGCAGCCGCAGGCTCAGCAGCGCGAGCACGAGGAGCACGAGCAGCATCACCGTGCCCATCGCGGCAGCGTAGGTGGGCTGCACGTCGATGAAAAAGGTCTGGTAGATCGCCACGCCGATCAACGTGGTCGCCTCGCCCGGCCCGCCCGCCGTCATCAGCCACGGGAGGTCGAAGTTGTAAAAGGCCAGGATGCCCAGGATCAGGCCAGTCACGACCAGGGTGTTGCGCAGCAGCGGCAGCGTCACGAAGCGCAGGGCCTGCCCGGGGGTGGCGCCGTCCACTCGCGCCGCCTCGTACAGCTCCGCCGGAATGCTCTTGAGGGCGGCGAGCAGCGCGATCACCATGAAGGGCGTGCCCTTCCACCCCGAGATCAGCGTGACGGTGACAAAGGCGCTCAGCGGCGACGCCAGCGGGGAGAGGGGCGGGAGGTTCAGCGCGGCGAGGACCCGCCCCGTGACCCCCCCGGAGCCGTCGAGCAGCAGCAGCCACGCGTACACGATGACCACGAAGGGCGTGACCCACGGCAGCAGGATCAGGGCCGAAACCTTCTCCGCGACGAAGGTGGGGCGGTTGAGCAACAGGGCCAGCCCCAGCCCCACGATGACCTGAAAGGCGACCGTCCCGAGGGTCCACCACAGGGTGCGGACAAAGGCCCGCCAGAAGTCCGAGTCTTGCAGCAGGCGCGCATAGTTCTCCAGGGTGCCGACCCTGAGCCCCTGGCCGCTGAGGAGGTCCCAGCGGCCAAAGGACAGCCACACGCCGTACAAGAGGGGCAGCAGCGCCAGCGCGCCGATCAGGACTAGGGTGGGCAGCACGAGGAGGTAGGGCAGCGCCCGCTCTCCCCGGGGGCGCCCGCGCGTGCTCGGCGGGCGCGCCAGGGTCACCCTCACTTCCCGAGGATGCTGTTCAAGTTGTTGCATAGGTCCACCGTGGCCGCGTCCACGCTCCGCTGGCCGAGCGCGACCTGCTGGATGGCCGTTTGCAGGGTGCGGACCTCGATCTGCCCCATCTGCGGGATGGGCTCATCCGGGTACTGGAAGGGACGGGCGACCGCGAGCTGTTGCACCACGAGGGAGAAGGGCGGGGTGTTGAAGGGAGCCTGACGGGCGAGGGAGATCCGGCCCGGAAGCTGTCCGGTGCCGACCATCAGTTCCTTGAGGGCGCCGTTCGGGCCAGGGTCGGTGGCATAACGCAGGAAGGCCGCGGCGGCGTCTTTGTTTCGGGCGCTCTTCCACATCACCAGCGGCACACCGCCCAGGAAGCCGATCCGCCCCCGCGGCCCCTGCGGCACCTGCGCGAAGCCGATCTGGTTCAGGAAGGCGGGCTTGCTCTCTTGCAGCGCGACCCAGGTCCACGGGCCGTCGATCAGCATGGCGTACCTGCCGCTCCTGAAGCCCTCGCGGAACACGGTGGCGGAGGCGGTCGCGGCATTGGGCGAGGTCCCGCCGTTTTTGAGCACGTCCGTGTATTTGCGCAGCGCCGTCTTGAAAGCGGGCGTGTTCAACCCGCAGCGTCCGCCCGCGTCCAGCAGGCGGCCCCCGTAGCTCAGGTACACCGGGGCGAAGTTGTGCGCGGTCATATAGTCGATGCTCATGGGCTGCGCGAGGCCGTACACGCCGTTCCGCTGTAACCGGCTCGCGTACGAGTACAGTTCGTCCCAGGTCCGCGGGGGCCGGTTGGGGTCGAGGCCCGCCTGCCGGAAGAGGTCCTTGCGGTAGTAGAGGGTGCGCGTCTCGGACTGGAAGGGCACCGCGTAGAACTGGCCTCCCAGGCGGTAGTACTGCACCTCGCCCGGCCAGAAGTCGCGCGTGATATCCCGGCCCTCGGCCCGCGACCACTGCCCCATATAGCGGTCGAGCGGTTCGAGCGCGCCGATGGCCTGGAACTGCGCGACCACGTTGTTGCCGAGGTACGAGACGTCGGGCAGGCCCCCAGCGGTGACCGCCGTGATCAGGCGCTGCTGCTGCTCGTTCCAGGGGACGATCTCCATCTTCACTTCGATGTTCGGGTTCTTGCGGTTGAAGTCCGCGATCACTTTGTTCCAGGTATCCACCACGTAGCTCGCGGGGTCGAACTGCCAGAACGTCACCTGCGCCCGCTGGGCCTGCGCCGCGCCCCCTATCCCGAGAAGACCGCACGCCATCCACATCGCCAGCCGCCTTTGCATAACGCATCCTTTCCAGCCTCAGGTGAGGAAAAGAGCCTCATCACGCCGCGCCGCTCCCGTCGCCGCCTACCTCCTTCGTGGAACCGCGCGAGGGCTCGACAGGGCCCCAGGACCACGTGTTAACGTTTACACACGACCTAACAAGAAAAGGACTGAGAGTGGTCTTATCTTGCACGTTTTGGGGCGACCGAGTATGACGCCGCTTACTTTCCCGGGGCGGGCGCGGTGGACTGCCGGAGAAGCAGCCGGGTGGTGAGGTGCTCGACACGCGGCGGTGCCGGGGTCGCGCCCGTGGCCCGCTCCTCCGCCGCGGCGAGCGCGAGTTCAGCAGCCACGAGCCCCATGTCGAGGAGGGGCAGGGCCACGGTGGTCAGGGGCGGGGAGAGAAAGGGCGCCAGGGTGTTGTCGTAGCCGACCACGGAGATGTCCGCCGGCACCCGCAGCCCCGCCTCGTGGATGGCTTGCAGCGCCCCGGTGGCAAAGAGGTCGGAGGCGGCGAAGATGGCGGTGGGGCGGGGGTCGGTGCGCAGGAGTGCCTGGGTGCGGCGGTAGCCGACGCTGCCCAGCCCAGCGCCGAACCCGTTCTCGTCGTTCGCGTCGAACACGAAGTAGCGGGCGAGGACCACCAGCCGCTCGTCCACGGGCAGGCCGTGACGCTCCATCGCGTCTCGAAAGCCTGCCAGGCGCTCGTGCTCGACGCTGCGCTTCGCGTGGACGAGCTGTTGCCCGCCCAGAAAGGCGATGTGGCGGTGCCCGAGTTCGATCAGATGCAAGGTGGCCTCGAACGACCCCCGCCGGTTGTCCACGGCGACCCCGTGGCTGGGCGTCTCGGTAATGCGTTCCACCTGCACGACGGGCGTTCCGGAGGCCGCGGCGAGCGCGACGTTCTCGGCCCGGATGGGGGCCGTGAAGATGATGGCGTCGGGACGGCGGCGCAGCAGCGCCTCAACCCCGGTGCGTTCCCGCTCCTCGTCGTCGTTCATGTCGAAGATCAGGACGTCGTACCCGCGTCGACGCGCCTCACGCTCCACGCCGTAAGCCACCGACGCGCAGTACGGGTTGGGAATCAGGCTGTTCACCAGATGCCCGATGAGGCGGTGGCGCTGGGACTTGAGACCCTGGGCCATCGCGTTCACCTGATACCCCGTCTGCGCGAGCACTTCCTCCACCCGTTTGCGCGTCGCCTCCGAGACGTACCCGCTGCCGTGCAGGACACGGGTCACCGTCGCCGTGGACACTCCGGCGAGTCGCGCCACGTCTTTGATGGTGAAGGATGGGTTCATGCTGGGAGTGTACGGGGCACGGTCCGGACCATCTGCCGGAGGCGCGATGTGGGTTCACCTCTTCAGCTTGTGGAGGGGTCAAGGGCTTCTGCCAGCCGCACCAGCACCTCCTCGGCCCGCTCGTACCCGGGCCGCAGGTAGACCGTACCAAACGTCGTCCAGTCCTGCACAGCCGCCACCTCCTGATCGTTCTCGTACAGCTTCAGGTGTGGGTACGCGCCGTACTCGACATAACATCCGAACTCAGCGGCCACGTCTTCGAGCTGCCGGGTGTTCTCCTCCGTCCAATGGAGGACGGAGGGCAATGCAAAGCAGGGCTTGCCACACCTTCCCCCCAGGCCCACCAGAGGAAATCCGGCGACCTGCTACGGGTCCTGCCGCACCCGGGTGCGCAGGAGGAAGGCGTGGCGATCTCGGGCCACATCACGGCTGGGAAGTTTCTGGGCGGCGATCCAGGGACCAACAGAAAGTTTGGACATGGGTGCTCCTTGGAAAGTCAGGCGTGGGCGACGGCGACTTGAGGGGTCACCGCCACAGGGTCAGGACGGACGGGTGGACGGAAGGAGCGCAGCCGCAGCGCGTTCGTCAGCACGAAGACGCTGGAAAAGCCCATGGCGGCGGCGGCGAGGACGGGGTTGAGCAGCAGGCCGAGAGCCGGGAACAACACGCCCGCCGCCACGGGAATCAGGAGGACGTTGTACGCGAAGGCCCAGAAGAGATTGAGCTTGATGTTCCGCAGGGTCGCGCGGCTGAGCGCGTAGGCGTTGGGCACGCCCCGCAGGTCGCCGCTCATCAGGATCACGTCGGCGGTCTCGACGGCCACGTCCGTGCCGGTCCCAATCGCGAGGCCCACGTCCGCCTGAGCAAGTGCCGGAGCGTCATTGATGCCGTCCCCGACGAACGCTACCTTCTGGCCCTTCGCCTGCAACGCCTTCACCGCGTCCCTCTTGCCGCTGGGCAGCACCTCGGCCAGCACCTCGTCGATGCCGAGCCGACGGGCGATGGCCTGCGCGGTCCGGGCGTTGTCCCCCGTGATCATGGCGACCTTCAGGCCCTGCCGGTGAAGGGCCTTGACCGCCTCGGGGCTGCCGTCCTTGATGGGGTCGGCGACCGCGATGACCGCCGCGAGCTGGCCATCGATGGCGGCGTACAGCGGGCTCTTGCCCTCGTCCCCGAGCCGCTCAGCCTGGGCCGCAAAGTTGTTCACGTTCAGCCCGAGCTGGTGCATGTAGCGGTCGGCACCCACCTGCACCAGGCGGCCCTCCACCCGTGCCTCCAGCCCATGGCCGGGCACCGCCTCGAAACTTTCGAGGGGCAGGGTGGCGACGCCCTCCTTCTTCGCCGCGTCCACGACGGCGCGGGCGATGGGGTGTTCACTCTGCTCTTCCGCCGCCGCGACCAGTTGCAGCACTTCGGCACGCTGGAAGCCGGGGGCGGTCACGAGGTCGGTGAGTTCGGGCCTGCCCTTGGTCAGGGTCCCCGTCTTGTCCACGGCGACCACGTTCACGCTCTGTAAGCCTTCCAGGGCCGCGCCACTGCGGAACAGCACGCCCAGTTCGGCGGCCTTGCCGGTCCCGACCATGATGCTGGTGGGCGTGGCGAGGCCCATCGCGCAGGGGCAGGCGATGATCAGCACCGCGACGGTGGTGACCAGGGCGAACGAGAGGGCGGCGGCGCCACCGACCAGCATCCAGATCAGGAAGGTCAGGGCAGCGATGACGAGGACGGTGGGAACGAAGACCGCGACCACCCGGTCCGCGAGGCCCTGGATGGGCGGCTTGGAGCCCTGGGCACTCTCGACCAGCTTGATGATCTGCGCCAGGGCGGTGTCAGCGCCGATTTTGGTCGCCTTGAACTGGAACGCGCCGTTCTGGTTGAGGGTGCCGCCGACCACAGCCGCGCCCGCCTGCTTGGCGACGGGGATCGGCTCGCCGGTGATCATGCTCTCGTCCACGAAGGAGTTGCCCCCGACAACCTCACCGTCCACCGGCACCTTCTCGCCGGGGCGCACCGAGATCAGGTCGCCGATCAGCACCTCGTCGGTGGGGACTTCGAGTTCCTGCCCGGCCCGGACCACCCGCGCCGTTTTCGCCTGGAGGCTGAGCAGCTTCTTCATCGCCTCGCTGCTTCTCCCCTTGGCGATGGCCTCGAAATACTTGCCCAGCAGGATCAGGGTGATCACGACGGCGGCGGCCTCGTAGTACACGTGGGCGGTGCCCCGGGGGAACACCTGGGGTGCCAGCGTGACGACCAGGCTGTAGAAGAAGGCGGCCGACGTGCCGATCATCACCAAGGAGTTCATGTCGGGCGAGCGGTTCTTCAGCGCCTTCCAGCCCAGGCGGTAGAAGCGCAGCCCGGGACCGAACTGCACGGGAAGGGCCAGCGCGAGCATGATCCAGTTCATGGTGCGTTCGCTCATGTACTCCATCAGCCACATGTGGAAGGGCATGGAGAGCATCGGCACCATCGCGAAGATCACCAGGGGAATGGCGAAGACCGCGCTGAAGGTGACGGCGCGCCGCAGGCTGCGGACCTCGTGCTCGCGCGCCTCGCGTTCCAGGTCGCTGCGGTCCTTGCCCGCCTGGGCTTCGAGCACCTCGTAGCCGGACCCCTTCACGGCGGCCTTGAGCTGCCCGGCGCTGACGCTCGACGGCAGGTAACGCACGCTGGCCCGTTCGGTGGCGAGGTTGACGGAGGCGTCCAGCACCCCGTCCACCTTCTTCAGGGCGCGTTCGACCCGGCTCACGCAGCTCGCGCAGGTCATCCCCTGGATGCCGAGTTCCATCTCTCCCACGACGGGCTCGTAGCCCACGTCCTTGACCTTGGCGACCAGCACCTCGGGGCCGGTCTGCTCCGGGTCGTAGGTCACGGTGGCCCGCTCAGTCGCGAGGTTGACGCTGGCACTCTCGACGCCATCGACCTTCCCCAGGCCACGCTCGACCCGGCCCACGCAACTGGCACAGGTCATGCCCTGTACGCCCAGCTCGATGGTTTTCCTCATGCCTGTCTCCTATCCCCCCTGGGAGGGTATGAGAAGAGCATACGTCAGAAGGAGGGGGGAGGCAAGAGGAAACCCTTATGGGAAGGCCTATTGGTCTTCCTGCGCGCCTGTGCCCTCTTGAAACCCTCCCCCAGTGGATGTAGACTCTGGGCATGACGACGGAACTGACGGTGACGGGGATGAGCTGCGGCCACTGCGAGCAGGCGGTGGCGAGCGCGCTGAAAAACGTTCCCGGGGTGCAGGACGTTCAGGTGGACCTCCAGCGCGCCACCGCCACCGTGCAGGGCGAAGCCGAGCCCCAGGCACTGATCGCCGCCGTGACCGAAGAAGGCTACGGCGCCCAGGTGCGCGGCTAACGTGACCCACGTCAAGACCGACCACGCCAGCCACACCGGGGCTCACCTGTGTATGCCCGAGGAGGCCCGCAAACGCGCCGCCCGGCGGCTCAAGATCGCGCGGGGTCACCTCGACAGCATCGTGACGATGCTGGAGCAGGAGGACGCGTATTGCGTGGACGTGCTGCGGCAGATCAAGGCGGTGCAGGGGGCGCTGTCGGGTGCGGGCGAGGTCGTGCTGCGCGGACACCTCGAGGCGCACGTCGCCACGGCGTCCACGCGGGGCGACAGTGTGGAGATGGTCGAGGAGCTGATGGAGGCCCTCAAGTACACCTGAGCGGCGGCAAGCGAGCTGGGGGCGGCCTGTGGTGGGTCGTCCTCGCCCTTTCGGGGACCGGTGGCTGGGTGAAGGAGCTGCTCGGTTAGGAACACGGGGGCGGGGTGAAGGTGCCGACCCGTCCGTACCTCGATGTGGTGGTCGTCGTGTGGCCTTGCTTGGTCGTGGTGACGGTTTCCTGCCCGAGCTGCACGCGCTGCTCCTTCACGACCTTGAGGTCGGGCCAGCTCAACACGGTGTAGACCGCGGAGAGGCGGTCCCGACCCGTGACGCAGATGTTCCGGGCAGAGACCTCCAGGCGCTCCAGGCCGTTCATGTTCAGCGCCTGGGTCCTGGGGGCGTCGGCGGCCCGCTGAGGGTTCCACAGGCGCAGGGTGTTGTCGCCCATGCCCACCAGCCACCGCCCGTCCGGCGTAAAGACCTGCTGGCGCACGCCGCTGTTCCTGAGGACCACGGGTGGCCCCTGGGGACGCACGAGGTGCACCTGGCAGCCGGAAAACTTGAGCGACTCCCAGCACCACTGCAAGGCCCGAACCTGCCCCACTTGCGGCGCGGCCATGCTCGCCAGACCGTAGGCGTAGTCGTCGGTCCCGGCGGGTCCCTGGACACGCACGACGGCGCCACCGGGAAAGAAGACGTCCACCACGGGAACGGGTGGCGTTCGGCTCGGCGACGTGGGTTGAGCGAGGACGGGCACGGGCATGGCCGCCAGGAGGACGGCCCAGAGCGGTCGCCAGGACATGGCCCCAGGGTACGGAGCTAGGCCGACGGGAGCGTCCCACCAAGGGAGGAGGCCACCCCACCGCCCCGGCGGCCAGAAGCACCAGATCCAGGCCAAGTTCAGTCGGATTCGGAAGGGTAGGCTGACGGCGTGATGCTCAGAATCTGGTCTGTCTCCTCGTGAGCCCATCGCCGTTCCTCGTCTGTCATCGGCCCGACCCGGGGTGAACACGTTGGTCACGTCGTGGTCCGGTGCGTCGGCGTGCCGCGTGCTGGTCGAGAGCTGCGGATCGAGGTCGGGGTTTTCCGGCGCCGCGCGTGGGGAACCGCGCCTACCTCACCCGGATCAGGGTGCAGGGCACGTTTCTCTCCAGGTCGCGCGGCTGGGGCCGTAGGAAGATCGACAAGGACTGGTCGTCCGCCTCGCCGCCGATGTAGAGCCCCTGAAGCGACTCGCCCGGCGAGAGGCGCACGGGGTTCTGCACCGAGCAGCCCCGGGGCACCGGCCCGACCCGCGCGTTGCGGAATCGCACCACCGTCAGCACGTCAGGCGCGCCCTCGTCACGTCGGAAGAAGAAGTGATCCCGGACGCTGGACGCCTGCACCACGTGCTCCTCGCCCACGTAGTCGTAGCCGTCTTGCCCGCGGTCTTGCAGGGTGCCGACCAGGAGTTGGGGTTCTCCCTCCTGGCCCGCTACGGTCATCTGCCATTCCTGGCCGGGGCTGACCACCCGGGGCGCGGATGGCGAGGAGACGGCGGGCGCGCAGGCGGCGAGCAGGACGGCGGGGAACAGAGGCAGCAGGAAGCGTGGCATCACGCCAGTTCAGCAGCTCGCCCGGGCGCGCGCAAGCGAACTTGCCGGGCCCCCCGCCGGGGGAGGCACGTTTCGGGGAGCGGCCCCCTTGGAGTCACCCGCCGCGGAAGTCCGGGCCCACCTCGCGGGGAGGGGGAAGGCCACCGGAGGCGAGTGCCGAAACGGGAGAGGACCGACTCTCTGGTGCGCCCGAGGTGTCGGCCCTCTCCCCGGGGGACGCGCCCACACCGCCCTGCACGCCCTGGAGACCCGCCACGAAAAACAAAGACGACCCCTCCCTTGCCGCCTGGCAGCGAGACCTGGGCCGGGTCCCGGGGGGCATTGTGGGAGGAACCCGCCCGTGGGAAGCTCTGGGGCGAAGGGCCGACGAGGGGAACTCACCCGAAGGGTGGACGGGGCGGGTCTGACTCGGAGGCGGGGGGGGGGGGGGAAGATGTTCGATCTTCGGAAGTTCGGGGGGCTGATCTACGGGGCGGACTACAACCCGGAGCAGTGGCCGCGCGAGGTGTGGCGCGAGGACGTTCGCCTGATGCGCGAGGCGGGCGTGAACCTCGTGTCGCTGGGCATCTTCTCCTGGGCGCAGCTCGAACCCCGCGCCGGGGAGTACGACTTCGCGTGGTTGGACGAGGTGATGGACCTGCTCCACGCCCACGGCGTGAACGTGAACCTGGCGACCGCGACCGCCTCCCCGCCGCCCTGGCTGTCCACGCGCTACCCCGACTCCAGGCCGGTCACGGCGGACGGCGTGCGCCTGGAGGTCGGCGCGAGGCAACTGTACTGCCCCAGCCACCGGCCCTTTCGCGACCACGCCGCGCGGCTGGTGCGCGAGATCGCCCGGCGCTACGGAACGCACCCGGCCCTGCGGCTGTGGCACGTGAACAACGAGTACGGCTGCCACATCGACCAGTGCTTTTGCGGGTTGTGCGCCGAAGCGTTCCGGGAGTGGCTGCGCGCGCGGTACGGCACGCTGGAGGCCCTCAACAGTGCCTGGGGCACGGCTTTCTGGAGCCAGCGCTACGGCGAGTGGGCGGAGGTCCAGCCGCCCCGGCGGGCCCCCACCTTCGCCAACCCGACCCAGCAGCTCGACTGGCGGCGCTTTTCCAGCGACAACCTGCTGGACCTGTACCGCTCGGAGGTCGCCGTGCTGCGCGAGGTCACGCCGGACGTGCCCGTCACCACCAATTTCCTGGGCTTCCTGCCGGGCGTGGACGCCTTCAGGTGGGCGCGCGAGGAGGACGTGGTGTCGCTCGACGCCTACCCGGACCCGGGCGGCCCGCACCCGCACCTCGACGCGGGGATGAGCTTCGACCTGATGCGGTCCCTGCGGGGGGGCCAGCGCTGGATTCTGATGGAGCAGGCCACGGGCGCGGTGAACTGGCGCGAGCGCAACGTCCTCAAGCGCCCCGGATTGACGCGGCTGCTCAACCACGAGGCGCTCGCCCGCGGCGCGGACGGCATCATGTTCTTCCAGTGGCGGGCGTCGAAGGCGGGGGCCGAGAAGTTCCACAGCGGCCTCGTGCAGCACGTGGGGCCGGAGCGGTCGCGGGTGTGGCGCGAGGTTCGGGACTTCGGCGCGGAGCTGCGGGGGCTGGCGGAACTCGGCGGAGCGCGCGTTCCCGCCCGCGTGGCCGTGATGTTCGATTGGAACAACTGGTGGGCGCTGGAACTCGACAGCAAGCCCGCCGCCCTGAAGCTCCTGCCGCTCGTGCGCAAGTGGTACGCCGCGCTGCGGCAGCTCGGGCAGAACGTCGACTTCGTGCACCCGGACGCAGACCTCGGCGGCTACGACGTGCTCGTGCTGCCCAACCAGTACCTCCTCGCGGCGGGGGCGGCGCAGAGCCTGCGGGCCTACGTGCGGGGCGGGGGCACGGTGGTCGTGGGCTTTTTCAGCGGCATCGTGGACGAGCACGAGCACGTGGGGCTCGGCGGCTACCCCGCCCTGCTGCGGGACGTGCTCGGCCTGTGGGTGGAGGAATGGGCGGTGCTCGGGCACGGCGAGACGAACGGCGTGTGCTTCGCCGGCACGGGCGAGCGCCACGACGTGGAGAACTGGTGCGAGGTGATCCACCCCCAGGGGGCCGAGGTCCTGGCGACTTTCGAGCGGGACTTCTACCGGGGCGGCCCCGCCGTGACCCGCCACGCCTTCGGGGCGGGACGGGCGTACTACGTCGGGACCGACCTCCCCGGGGAAGGCGTGCGGGACGTGCTGCGCCGGGCCCTGACCGCGGCGGGCGTGCCCACCACCCTCGTGCCGAGCACCCTCAGCGTGAGCGTGTCCGCCGTGGAGGGAGGCCACCTGCTCCACCTCCTGAACGTGCACCCCACCCAGGCCACGGTCCTGGGCGTCCCGGCGGGGGCGGTGGACGCTCTTTCCGGGGAGGATGTGGGCGGCGCCGTCACGCTGGAGCCCTACGGGGTGCGGCTGCTGCGCTACGCGGGCGAGGTGGACCTGCCCGCCGTGGAGGTCGTAGAGGTCTCGGCCACCCCACCGGGGCCCGGTGACCCCCTTCGGTGACTCGCGGAGGCCCCGGAGCGCCGCTCCTGGCCGCTCCTCGACCGCGCCGACCTCGCACCCTCCGGGGGTGTGACCCGGACGACGAGCTGTCCAACGGGTCGCCGAGCGGGGCCCGACCGACGTGCGCGCCCGCACCCCCCGCCCGGTGGAAGACTCCCAGGGGCGGGAACGGGCCCGGCAGGAGCGGAGGCCGCGTCAGCCGGGCCCGCGGGAGCCCACGATGCGGGCGTAGCCCCGGGGGTCGGTGGCGCCCTCGGTCGAGAGGACGAGCACGCGGCTGCCCTCATCCACCCTGAGGGCCTCCCGGTGGGCTATGGTGTCCGGTCCGGTCAGGACGGCGAGCAGCCCCGCCAGGCCCGCCGCCCCGCTCTCGCCGGACACGATGCCGTCCCGTGCCAGCAGGCGCATGGCGTCCTCCGCCCGTGCGTCCGGCACGGCGACGAACGCGCTGATCCCCCCGGAGATAAGCGGCCAGGCGACCGGCGAGGGCCGACCGCAGTTCAGCCCCGCCATGATCGAGTCGTGTGGTCCCGGCACGTCCACGGGGTGCCCCGCCTCCACCGAGCGCAGGACGCAGGCCGCCGCCAGCGGCTCGACGCCCACGACCCGGGTGCCCCGGCCCGGCGCCCGGTAGTGCCGCACCACGGCAGCCGCCAGCGCCCCCACCCCCATCTGCGCCGCCACGAGGTCGGGGGGCCCCTCCCCACGCGCGGCGAGCTGCCCGTCGATCTCCCCGAAGACGGTCCCGTACCCCTCGACGACCCAGGCGGGCACCCGCTCGTACCCCGCCCAGGCCGTGTCGCTGATCACGAGGTGCCGCTCGTCCGCCCGCCGGGCCGCCGCCTCCACCGCCTCGTCGTACGTGCCGTCCACGACGGTGACGCGCGCGCCCTCGGACGCGATGGCCTCCCTCCGGGCGTCCACCATGTCCGCAGGCACGAGGATGTGCGCGCCGAGCCCCAGCCACCGGCCCACCCGCGCCACCGCCCGACCGTGGTTGCCGTCGGTGGCGGCCACCAGGGTCAGGGGGAGGTGTGGCCGAAGCTGGGAGGCGAGGTCCTCCAGAGTCTGCCAGGTCTCGGACAGTTCAAACCGCTCCCGCAGGGCCCGGGAGGTCGCCCAGGAGGCGCCCAGAATCTTGTAGGCGGGCAGGCCCAGGCGGTGTGATTCGTCCTTGACCCACACCGAGCGCACGCCGAGGGCCGCGGCGGTCCGGGGTGCCGGGACGAGCGGCGTGGGGGCGTAACCGGGCAGCTTGCGGTGGAAGGCGAGCACCTCGGACGTGTCCGCCGCCGGGAAGTGGGCGGGGCGCGCGTGGTGGAGGATGAGGGACCTGTCGGGGGCCGGGGAAGCTCGTGGGGTCATGGGGCACCTCCCTTTCAGGCGCAGAACTCGGTGGCGACGGCGAGGAGCACGTCCGCGCACCTGCGCACGCTGCCCAGGTCGGCCCACTCCTCGGTGGCGTGGGCCCCGCCTCCCCCGGGTCCGAACACGACGGTCGGGATGCCCGCCGCGCCGATAAAGGCCGCGTCCATCCAGGGGGTGTCGCCGTACACCCGCCGGGCCTCGCCCGTCTCCCGCTCCGCCTGACGCCGCACCAGGGTCACGATCCCGGCCTCCTGCAGCACCTCGAAGGGGTCGCGCACGAGCGTCACCCGGTGCTCGGCGCGGAACTGCGGATCGCGCCGCCCCGCCTCGTCCAGCAGGCCCCGCACCTCCGCTCTCACCTGCTCCGCCGTCTCGCCGGGCACGGTGCGCCGCTCGATTCCGATGACGCAGGACTCGGGGTAGCTGCTCATCTCCTGCCCGCCGCGAATCAGCGAGGCGTGGACCGAGCCCGTCCCCAGCAGCGGGTGCGCGGGGCCCGAGCGCAGCCGCGCGTCGAGGTCCCCCAGGCCCGTCAGCACCCGGCCCGCCCTGGCGATGGCGTCCACGCCGAGGTCGGGTCGGCTGCCGTGGGCGGCGCGGCCCCGCACGGTCACCTCCAGCCACACGAAGCCCTTGTGGGCGACGCACACGTCGAGGCCCGTCGGCTCGGTGACGACGGCGGCGTCGGCGCGCCACGCCCCCAGCACCGCCTGCATCCCCAGGCTGGCGACCTCCTCGTCGGCCACGCAGGTCACGATCACGTCCCCCCGCAGCCCGCGCCCCCGCGCCCCGGCAGCGGCCCACAGGCAGGCGGCGACCCCGCCCTTCATGTCGTAGGCGCCGCGCCCGAACAGCCTGCCGTCCCCCACGCGAGCACTGAAGGGCTCGGCCATGCCCGCCACGCCCACGGTGTCGATGTGGCCGCTTAGCATCAACGCCCTGCCGCCCCCGCTCCCGCGCGCCACCACCACGACGCTCGGGCGGCCCGGCACCGGCTCGACCCGGTGGGCCTCCAGGCCGTGCCGCCCCGCCCACCCGGCGATGAAGCCCGCGATCTCCCCCTCGCCCGCCCCCCCCGCCACCAGGTCCGGGTTGGTGGAGTCGATCCGAACGAGGTCGGCCAGCAGTGCAGTCAGATCGTCCATGCTCACCTCTACCGATATACTACACACCACCTTGGGGTCATACACTGGGTGAGAGATGCCCGTGCCGAATACCCCCCGACTGCCGCGGACCCTGGCCCGTGAGGAGGTGTATGCCCGCCTGCGGGACTGGATCGTGGGGGGGGTGCTGCCTCCCGGGGAGGTGCTGCGCGATCACGACATCGCCGCCCAGTTGGGGGTGAGCCGCACGCCGGTGCGCGAGGCCCTGCGGCGGCTGGAGGACGAGGGCCTCGTGGAGACGGCCCTCAACCGCTGGACGCGCGTCGCGCCGCTCGACCTGGGGCGGGCCGCCGAACTCTACGGGCTGGTCGAGGTTCTGGAGGTGCTCGCGCTCGAGCAGGCCGCGCCGCGCCTCACGGGAAATTTTTTGGAGCGCCTGGAGCAGGCCAACGCCGACCTCGCGCGGGCGCTGGGGGAACGTGACGCCGCCCGCGCCCTCTCGGCGGACGACGCCTTTCATGCGGTGTGGGTCGAGGCGGCGGGCAACCGGACGCTCGCCGAGGTCCTGGGGCCGCTCAAGGTCAAGCTGCGGCGGGTGGAGCTCGCCTACTTCGGGCACGAGGTGCGGGGAGAGCGCTCCCTGGGCGAGCACACGGCGATGGTGGACGCCCTGCGCGCCGGGCGGTGGGACCGGGCCGCCGCGCTCCTGAGGCAGAACTGGCGGGGGAGTCTGGAGCGGCTGGTCGCGCAGCAGGGCGCCGGGGCGGACCCCTGACCTCGGGCCGGGGGTGGGTCAGGCCGGAGGGGAGGCCTATCCAGGGTCCACGTCTTGGGCCCGGGAGAGACCATGCGACAACCAGAGCGCCAGTTTTTCAGCGTGGGACCGCTGAAATGCGGAGCTGGACGGTCAATCCGTCCCGGTCCACCCGGGGTCCCGCCTCCCACCTTTCAGGGAGAACATTGTGAGGACGAGGGGTTTCTCGCGTACGCTAACCTCCGGATGCTGCCGGAGCGGGGGGGTCCAGGCGACTTCGGGGTCACCCTGAGGGCTGCTCCTGTGGCCCCGCCGGTCAGGGTCAGTCGCCCGCCCCGAGGAGTTGATCCCCGTTGCTCGTTCCCCTGAACCTCGTCTTCGTCTGGCTGACCGGCCTCCTGTCCCTCGCGCTGCTCGGGGGGGGTGCCTGGCTCGTGTGGGAGTGGTACGACAACTGGGCGCGCGATCTGCCCGCCGACCCCCGCTTTCTGGCGGTCGGTCTTCTCCTGCTCGCGTTCACCCTGTGCGGTCGGCTGCTCGTGGTGCCCCTCCTGGGCCGCAGGCCACCGCCCGGAGAGGAGGAGCCTCGCGCCCTGCCCGGCGGCACCGTCCGGCACCTCTCGCGTCCGGACGGGACCGTGCTGCACGTCGAGTCCCACGGCCCACCCGACGCTCCCGCCCTGCTGTTCACCCACGGGTGGGGCCTGAACCGCGACGAGTGGTTCTACGCGCGCCGTCACCTCGCGGACCGCTTCTGCCTGGTGATGTGGGACCTCCCCGGTCTGGGGCAGTCCCGGGGACCCGCCGACCACCAGTACGATCTGACCCGCCTCGCGGGGGACCTGAAGGCCGTGCTGGAGAGAGAGGGGAAGCCGGTCATCCTGTGCGGGCACAGCATCGGCGGGATGATCACGCTGACCCTGTGTGGCCTGGACCCCGGACTGGTCTCGCGCCACGTCGCCGGGCTGGTCCTGATCCACACCACCGCGACCAACCCCATGAGGACCTCCTGGGGTGCGCCCTGGGTGCAGACCCTCCAGACTCCCCTCGTTCGTCCGCTGTGTGCCCTGACCATCCTCCTGTCTCCCCTGGTGCGGGTGATGAACGGGTTGAGCTACCTCAACGGCACCGCGCACCTTCAGACCCACCTGATGCAGTTCGGCGGTCAGGAGACCCGCGGGCAACTGGAATTCGTCGTGCGTCTGGCCCTGCGAGCCAACCCGGCGGTCGTCGCGCGCGGAATGCTGGCGATGTTGCGCTACGACGTAGCTGCAACTTTGCCGACCATCGCCGTTCCGACCCTGGTGGTGGCGGCCAGCGGTGACAAGGCGACGTTGCCGGAGGCGTCGTCGTTCATCGCCCAGAACGTGCCGCACGCCAGGGAAGTCGTGCTGTCCCCCGCGGGCCACCTGGGGCTCATGGAGCAGCACCGGGAGTGGGCGGAGGCGGTGGCCGACTTCGCTGAGCGCACTCTGGCGACCTCACACCGTTCCTGACCCCGCCGGGTGTGAGCGGCAGGGTTCGGGAACCCCCTGCTCTCCTTCGGTGGTCGGTCGGACGCTGTGGTTGATGCAGGAGTTCACCCCTACCACCAGACCGCTCCGGGTGGACGTGGCGCCGGGAGTTCCCCGGACCCCGGCGAGCAACGCCTCCACCTGAACAGGGGAGACGGCGACGCGCTCTATCCCACCCGTGCTCAGCGGCCCGGGGGCGCCAGAGAGCGCCGCGAGACGCCCAGGCGAACATTCTGTTCGTGCCATCAGGGGGCGGCTGAACGCCACCTTGGGCAAGGCAGTCTCCATGATTTCGCGCGGATCGTGTCTCTCCCTTGGAGAGGAAGGGGTTCCTTCCAGCCACCCGCATCCGCACCGAGGCAGGTCAGCTCCCTCCACAGGGAGCCAGTTCGTCCCCGCCTGGGGTCGGGTGGCTCCACCAAGCGTTCAGGTCGTGCCCGCTTCCGTCTCGCTGCTCTTGAGGAGCAGGTGGGCCGTGGCCTTCGCCCGGTCCGCCGCCCCCGGGTCCCGCTCCATCCGGGCGACGGCGGTCGCGCCCTCGATCAGCATCAGCGTCTGGTCGGCGAGAACCTCCGGGTGGGACGCGCCCGCCTGGGTCGCCAGCTCCGCCAGATACGCGCGCACCCGCGCCTTGTGACCGGCGAGCACCTCGCGCGCCGGGTGCTCGGGGTCGGGCAGGGCCGTCACGACGTTGGTGAGCAGGCAGCCGCGAAAGTGGGGCAGGCCGAACCACTCCTCCAGCGCGCCGAACACCGCCAGCAGGCGCCCCGCCGGATCGGGGCTCAGCTCCTCGACCCGGCCCCGCAGCCAGGCGGTCCAGCGCAGGTCGCCCTGACGCATGTATTCCAGGGTCAGGGCGTCCTTGCTGGAAAAGTGCTTGTACAGCGTGGCCTTGGCGACCCCGCTCTCGGCGATGATCTCGTCGATGCCGACGTTGTTCACGCCGCGGCGGTAAAATAGCGTCCTGGCCGTGTCGAGGATGCGTTCGCGGGCGCCCAGCCTCGCTCCGGGGGGCTCGGCGGTCGGTCCTGGAACGGCGGTGGTCGACGGCTCTGCGGTCATGTGTTCCAGTTTACATACAGACAGGTCTGTCCACTGTTAGCTTGGACACCAGCAGATAGACAGACCTGTCTGTATGGAGGATGGCATGAAGATCGGCATTCTCGGCAGCGGCGTGGTGGGGCAAGTGATCGGCCAGAAGGTGGCGGAACTCGGGCACGACGTGATGATCGGCACGCGCGACCCCGCCAACCTCGGCGAACCCAGGGGCTGGGCGCCCAGCCTCGGCGCGTGGCTGGCGGACACGAATGGGCGCGGGAGGGTCGGCACCTTCGCGCAGGCCGCCGCGTACGGCGAACTGCTCGTGAACGCGACGAACGGCCTCGCCTCCCTGGATGCCTTGCGACAGGCGGGCGCCCAGCCCCTGGGGAACAAGGTCATGCTCGACCTCGCCAACGAACTCGACGTGTCGCGCGGGATGCCGCCGCGCAGCCTCGCCACGGACGACCGCTCGCTCGCCGAGGAGATTCAGGCCGCCTTTCCCGACGTGAGGGTCGTCAAGTCCCTCAACACTATGAACGCGAACGTCATGGTGGACCCACGGGCGCTGGCCGGGGGCGACCACACCGTCTTCCTGAGCGGCAACGACGCGGAGGCCAAGGCGCAGGTGGCGGAGTTGCTGCGTGCGTTCGGCTGGACGGACATCTTCGACCTCGGCGACCTGGGAAGCGCGCGCGGCGTCGAGATGCTGCTGCCGCTGTGGTTGAGGGTGTGGGGAGGGCTCGGCAACGTGCCCTTCAACTTCAAGATCGTCCGCTGACGCTGGAACGGGAGGACCCCATGACCAGAACGATGAGCCTGCTGCTGCTGACCGCACTGAGCGTCGCCCCGGCCCAGACCGCCCCACTCACCGAAGCGCAGGCCCGCGCCGCGCTCGACGGCATCTACAAGGGCGACTACCGCGCCGCCTTCGTGGACCGACGGCCCGAGCTGTTCTTGCGCCATATCCCCGACGACTTCCAGAGCACCTCCGTCGAGGGCAACCGCTTTGATGCTGCGGCGCTGCGGCAATTTTTCCCGCAGCAGTTTCAGAACATGGTCCGCACGGTCGAGCACAACGTGACCATCGAGGACGTGGACGTGCTCGCGGACGGCACGGTGTCCGCCATCGTCACGCTCCACACCCTGATCGAGTTCCGAGGTGCGGGCGGCAGGAACTACCTCGTGAACACCATCGGCACGTACCGCGACGACTGGCAAAACCGCGGCGGCACGTGGTTCGAGGTGCGCGGCGATCAGCTTCGGAATCAGGTCACGACGGCGCTCAGGCCATAACGGTTCGTCGCCCGGGTGCACCGCCTGAACCTCGGCTACGTCCTGCGCACACCCAAGGAGCACGACATGCAAGGCAAAACAGTGTTGATCACGGGCGCGACCGGCGGCATCGGCCAGGCTACCGCGCGGGCCCTCGCGCGCCAGGGGGCCCGGGTGGTGATCGTCGGGCGCGACGCTCGGAAGGCGCAGGCCGTCACCGGGGAATTGCGCGACCAGACGGGCAACGCGGACGTGGACTTTTTGATCGCGGACCTCTCCAGCCTCGCGTCGGTGCGCCTGCTCGCGCGGGACTTCAGGGCGAACCATCCTCACCTGCACGTCCTGATCAACAACGCGGGCGGCGTCAACCAGACGCGGCAGGTCACGCCGGACGGTTATGAGCTGACCTTCGCGGTCAACCACCTCGCGCCCTTCGTGCTGACGCAGGAACTGCTGGGCACGTTGCGGGCCACGCCGGGCGCGCGGATCGTGAATGTCAGCTCCAGCGCGCAGGCACAGGGGCACATCGACTTCGGCGACCTGATGGGCGAGCGGCGCTATTCGCCCATGCGGGCGTACTACCAGTCCAAGCTCGCCAACGTGCTGTTCACCTACGAACTCGCGCGGCGGCTGGCGGGTTCCGGGGTCACGGCCAACGCCCTGCACCCCGGCGTGGTGAACTCGGGCTTCGGCGGGGACGCGCGCGGCGTGATGGGCCTGGCCATGCGGGCGATCAAGCGCTTCGGCAGCGTGACGCCGGGGGAGGGGGCGCGCACCTCCGTCTACCTCGCCTCGTCTCCCGAGGTGGAGGGCGTGACGGGCAAATATTTCGAGAAGGAGAAGGCCGTGGCCTCGGGCAAGGAGTCGTACGACGAGGAGGTCGCGCGCAGGTTGTGGGACGTGAGCGAGCGGCTCGCGCGCAAGGGGGTGGACGCGTGATGCGCTACAAGCTGCTGGGGCGCAGCGCCCTGCGCGTCTCCGAACTCGCGCTGGGCACCATGACCTTCGGCACGGCGTGGGGCTGGGGCGCGGACGTGGCCGAAAGCCGCCGCATCTTCGACGCCTACGCGGAGGCGGGCGGCAACTTCATCGACACCGCCAACCGCTACACGGAGGGGGAGAGCGAGCGCTTCGTGGGCGAGTTTCTCCGGGAAGACCGCGAGCGTTTCGTGCTCGCCACCAAGTACACCCTGTTCACGCGCCGGGGTGATCCCAACGCCAGCGGCAACCACCGCAAGAACCTCGTGCAGGCCCTCGACGCTTCGCTCAAACGGCTGGGCACCGACTACATCGACCTGTACTGGCTGCACGCCTGGGACTTCACCACCCCCGTGGAGGAGGTCATGCGGGCGCTCGACGATCAGGTGCGGGCCGGGAAGATCCTGCACGTCGGCGTCTCCGACACGCCCGCGTGGGTCGTCGCGCGCGCCAACACGCTTGCCGAGGAGCGCGGCTGGACCCCCTTCACGGCCCTGCAAGTCGAGTACAGCCTCATCGAGCGCACCGTCGAGCGCGACCTGTTGCCTATGAGCCGCGCGCTCGGCCTCGCGGTGACGCCGTGGGCCCCGCTGGCGGGCGGCGCGCTGACGGGCAAGTACACCAGGGGCGAGGGGCAGGGGCGCCTCAAGCCCGGCCAGGCCCGCCTCTCGGAGCGCAACCTCGCCGTCGCGCGGGAGGTGGACGCGGTGGCCGACGAACTGGGCCGCCCGTCGGCGCACGTCGCGCTCGCCTGGGTGCGCGCTCAACCCGGGACCCTCGTGCCCATCGTGGGCGCCACCACGGGCGCGCAGCTTGAGGAAAACCTCGCCGCCCTCGACCTCACGCTCTCGCCCGCGCACCTCGCGCGCCTGAACGAGGTCAGCCGGATCGACCTCGGCTTCCCGCATCACTTCCTGGACAGCCCCGGCGTGCTGGACGTGGTGTTCGGGGGCCTGCACGACCGGATCGACCGCTGAGAGGAGGACGCCCCCATCGGTGGGAGTGATGCGGGGAGGCTGCTCCCAGCCGCACAGGGAAGGCGCTTCACAAGAGCGGATCAGCAGGAGAGCCGGGGCGTCTGCTGGCGATCTGGAAGGGTGGGAGCGGGCGGACCGGAGCCCCGGGCTGCGGCTTCGCCGTGCCTTGACATCTCACTGAGATGCCAGTACGGTAGACGAGCAACATAACCCGGTTCCACGCTTTGTGACGTGCCTATTCCGTCGCCCGACTGGCCCCCCGGGGCCACGCGGCGCAGGGGGTTTTATGCGGCAGGGCGTTCGTCGTTCGGTTCGGTCGGCCTCCCGTCTCGCGTGCGTGCCGCTCACGGTGGCGCTCGCCGCGTTCGGGTTCTCGGGGGTGGAGCGGGCGGGGGCGCAGCAGACCCCGAATCCCACGGCCCAGCCCGCCCGGCAGCAGACCACCGCGGTGCCGGGGGCACGCGGCAAGCGGGTCTGCTTCGCGTACCAGGACCTGGAGACCGAGTTCTGGGTGGCGGGGCATACCTCGATCCTGCGCTCGGCGCAGACCCAGGGCGTGCAGGTGATCGAGCGCAACGCCAACGAGGACGCCAACCGCCAGCTCGAACAGGTCCGCGACTGCATCTCGCAGCGGGTGGACGGCATCATCATCATCCCGCAGGACGGGGCGAGCGCCGTGACCATCGCGCAGGCGGCCAACCGCGCGGGCATCCCCATCGGCATCTTCAACCGCCCGCCCGCCAACAACAACGCCCGGGCGATCACCGTCGTGGCCGACAACTACGCGATCTCGGTCGCGGCGATGGAGCACATGGCGAGTCAGGCGCAGCGGCTGGGGCGGCAGGTCAAGCCCCTCATCCTGGTGGGCGACCTCGGCGACCCCAACGCCGTCGAGCGCAAGCGCGGCTTCGACGCGGTGATCGCCAAGTACCCGAACGTCTTTTCCCGGCCCATCGAGGTCGCTACCCGCTGGGACGCCGCGACCGCCCTCGCCGGGCTGCAAAACGCGATGCAGGCGAACCCGGACGTGGGGCTGATCTTCACCTCGTCGGACTTCATGTACCCGCAGATTCGCGCGGTGCTGCAACCGCTCGGGAAGTGGCAGCCCATCGGCAACCCCAACCACATCATCTTGGGCGGGGTGGACGGCGACTCGACCGCCTGCGGCCTGATGCGCCAGCGGTACGTGGACGCGACCGGCGTGCAGGACCTCTTCTTTGAGGCCGACGCCGTGCTCACCGCCGTGCTGCGCGCCGCCGTCGCCCGGACCCCGCAACCCAACCAGCGCATCAACGACCCCGGCTTCGCCCTCACCCAGGCGAACATCGGCACGATGGCGAACCGCATGTGGGGCTGCGTGGTCCCGCCGCCCCGCCGCTGAGCGTCGCCGCGCGCCCCGGCACGGTGGGGCGCGTTTTCCTCGGAGAGTTGAGGTGGGGAGGGCGTGGCATTTCCCCCTCTTCCCACAAACGCTTGATGTGAATTACGGATGGGCAGACGAGGCTTACAAAACCGTTTTCTTCGTCTGGCGTAAGGGCGAGCTTCGCCCGCCACCCCCCTCCCCAGCCCTCTCCTGCGGAGCTGTGCCAGTCCCCCGCAAGGGGAGAGGGAGCAAAAGGACAAGCCCAGCCGGCTTTCTTCTTCTTGCATATCAGGCGTCACAAGGGGAGAAGCAGAAAACAAGCTCGTGGTCATGGGAGGAACGCTCCTCTCACCGTGCCAACGGCCCGCGTCTATCCCGCGAAAGGTGGTCCCGCGCATGAACCGACAGCGGTCGGAGGTTCCATGAACGACTCCAGCGCCTCCTTGCCGAGTGCCGAATCCGGACGGACGGCGTGGTGGACGCGGCTGCTGCTGAGCGAATACTTCGTCCTGTACCTCACCCTCGCGTACTTCGTGGCGCTGCTGCCCTTCATTCCGGTGATGGGCACCCCCGGCAACCTGGAAAACGTCCTGTCGAACGTGTGGCCGCTCCTCGCCGTGGCGGTCGGGCAGACCTTCGTATTGATCGTGGCGGGGATCGACCTGTCGCAGACCGCGGTGATGAGCCTCACCTCGGTCGTGAGCGCGGCCTTCATGACGACGGCACTCCAGGCCGTGCAGTTCAGCAGCAGCCCGCTGTGGGGCTGGTTCCTGCGCGAGTCGGGGGGGCCGCTGGGGGGCACCGGGCTCGGGGTGGTCGTCGGCATCCTCGCCATGCTGCTCGCCGGGGCCTTGATCGGGCTGATCAACGGGCTCTCGATCACCCGGCTGCGGATGCCGCCCTTCATGGTCACGCTGGTGACGGTGACGTTCTTCGCGGCCTTCGCCCTGTGGCTCACGAAGTCGGAGAACATCATCAACCTGCCGGGCGCCTACACCGCCATCGGGACGGAGGGTTTCGGCGCCTTGTCGTACGCCCTGCTGATCTCGGGGGGGCTCGCGGTCCTCGCGCACCTGCTGCTGTCGCGCACGGTGCTGGGGCGGTGGCTGTACGCGACGGGCGCGAACGCGGTCACGGCGCGGGTTTCCGGCGTGCCCGTGGACCGGGTGGTCGTCTTCGCGTACGTCTTCAGCGGGGTGTGCGCCGCCGTGGGCTCGCTGCTGTACTCCACCCGCCTCCAGATGGGCCGCCCGACCCTGGGCGCCGACCTCCTGCTCGACGTGATCGGCGCGACCGTGATCGGCGGGACGAGCCTCTTTGGCGGCAAGGGCAAGGTGCTGTGGACCTTTTTCGGGGTGCTGTTCTTCGTGCTGCTGAGCAACTCGCTCAACCTCCTCAACCTCAACTCGTACGCGGTGAGCATCGTCAAGGGGGCCGTCATCCTCCTCGCGGCGGGGCTCGACGTGGCGAGGACGCGCCTGGCGCGGCGGGCGGGGGCGTGATGGCGTTCCTGGAGATGCGGGACATCTCCAAGAGCTTCTTCGGCGTGCCCGTGTTGCGGGGGGTGAACCTCTCGCTCAACTCCGGCGGGGCGCTGGGGCTCATCGGTGAGAACGGGGCGGGCAAGAGCACCCTGATGAACATCCTGGGCGGGGTGGTGCCGCAGGACGCGGGCACGATGACGCTGGGCGGGGAGCCCTACGCGCCGCGCGGGCCGAACGAGGCCGCCGCCCGTGGGGTGGCCTTCATTCACCAGGAACTCAACCTCTTCCCGAACCTGACGGTCGCGGAGAACCTGTTCGTGGGCGGCTTTCCGCGGGACCGCCTGGGCTTCATCCGGGGACGCGAGATGCGGGCGAAGGCCCGGGAACTGCTGGCCGCCGTCAACCTCGACGTGTCGCCCGACCTCACGGTGGAGCGGTTGTCACCGGGCGAGCGGCAGCTCGTGGAGATCGCCTCGGCCCTGGGCACGGACGCCCGGCTGCTGATTTTCGACGAGCCCACGACCTCCCTCACGAACCGGGAGACCGACCGGCTGTTCGCCCTCATCGGGCGCCTACGCGGCGAGGGGCGCGGGGTGATCTACATCTCGCACATCCTGGGGGACGTGCGCGAGCTCTGCGACTCCCTGCTCGTGCTGCGGGATGGGGCGGTCGTGGCGGGCGGGCCGATGGGTGACTTCACCGTCCCCCGGATGATCTCGGCGATGGTGGGCCGCTCGCTCGACCAGCTTTACCCGCCGCGGGAGGCGGCCCCCGGGTCGGAGGTCGTGTTGCGGGCGCGGAGCGTCTCTCAGCGCGGGGTCGTGGAGGACGTGTCGCTCGACGTGCGGGCCGGGGAGGTCGTGGGCCTCTTCGGGCTGATGGGCGCCGGGCGCAGCGAACTCGCGCGCATCCTCTTCGGGCTCGACGGGTTCGAGCGCGGCGAGATCGAGATCGCGGGCGAGGTGCAGAGGAAACACACCCCGGAGGCGCGGGTGCGCGCGGGGATGGCCTTCGTGACCGAGAATCGGCGCGAGGAAGGCCTGTTGATGGACCACCCGGTCCTCGACAACCTCGGGCTGGCGAGCCTGCGGCGGTTTGCGACGGGGGGCTCGCTGCGACCGGCGCACCTCGGGCGGGAGGCGCGGGGGGTGGCGAACGCGCTGCGGCTGCGGGCGGGGCGGCTGGAGGCGCAGCCTGTCCGCAGCCTGTCGGGCGGCAACCAGCAGAAGACGGTCGTGGGGAAGTGGCTGCTGAACGAGCCGCGCGTCTTCATCCTCGACGAGCCGACCCGCGGGGTGGACGTGGGCGCCAAATACGAGATTTACACCCTCGTCAACGACCTCGCCGCGAAAGGAGCGGGCATCCTGATGATCTCGTCGGAGCTGGAGGAGTTGCTGGGCATGTGTGACCGCGTGCTCGTCATGGCGAACGGCGAGGTGCGGGCCGAGTTCGCCCGTTCCGAGTTCGACCGCACCCGCATCCTGGCGAGCGCCTTCCGCGAGGGGGTGGGCGCGTGACGACGACCCGATCTGCCCCCACGGTGAACCGGGCGAACGTGCGGCTGTGGCTGCTCCGGAACGCGCCCCTCTTGCTGTTCGTCCTCACCTTCCTGATCTTCGGGCTGCTCTCGGACCGCTTCCTGCAATACGCCAACCTCGAAAACATCGTCAAGCAGGCGTCCTACATCGGCATCGTCGCGGTCGGGATGACCTTCGTGATCCTGACGGGTGGGATCGACCTCAGCGTGGGCTCGCTGATGTACCTCTCGGCGGCCTTCGCGGGGACCTTCCTGCTGGGCGGGAGTCTGCCGATCCCGCTCGCCGTCGTGCTGCTGCTCGTCTTCGGGATGGCGGCGGGGCTGGTGAACGCGCTGGCGATCACGCGGCTGCGGATCGTGCCCTTCATCGTGACGCTGGCGACCCTCGCCATCTTCAAGGGGGTGGGGCTGACCGTCACCCAGTCGCGCGCCGTGAACTTCCCGCCGGAGATCCTCGCGGTCGGCACCACGCGCCTGCTCGGCGTGCCGACGCCCATCGTGATCTTCGGGCTCGTCGTCCTGATCGCCTGGGTCGTGCTGAACCGGACGCCGTTCGGGCGCCACGTCTACGCGGTCGGCGCGGACCCCGAGGCAGCGAAGAAGGCGGGGATCAACGTGGACCGGGTGCTGCTCACGGTGTACATCATCTCGGGGATGTGCGCGGCGCTGGGCGGGCTCGTCCTCGTCGGGCAGTTCGGGATCGTGAACGCGGGCTTCGGGGAGGGGGACGAGTTCGACGCCATCGCGGCGGTCGTGCTGGGCGGCGCGAGCCTCTTCGGCGGGCGCGGCACGGTTTTTCCGGGGACGGTCCTGGGGGCGGTCCTCGTGCAGATGGTGACGGCGGGGCTGATCTTCACGCAGGTGGACATCTACCTCCAGCCCCTCGTGTTCGCGGCGATCATCTACCTCGCGGTCCTCACCGACAGCCAACGCACGCTGCTCCTGACGCGCCTCACCCGGCGGAACATCCGGCAGGTGCGGTCGTGACCCTTCCCCTGCGCGCCGGGCGGCTCGACCTCACCTTCGAGCCCGCGACGGGCGGGGTGCGCTGGGTCCGCTTCGGGGGCGTGGAGGTGCTGCGCGGCATCTACGGGGCGGTGCGGGACAGCCGCTGGAACACCGTCCCGGCCAGGGTGGAGGTGCGCGAGGTGCGGGCCGGGGACGAGGTATTTCGCGTGACGTTCGACGCTCGCTATGAGCGCGGCGACGTGCGTTACACCTGGCGTGGGACCATCGAGGGGCGGGATGGCGTCCTCACGTACGCTTTCGACGGGGAGGCGGGGAGCGACTTCCTGAAGAACCGGATCGGGTTATGCGTGCTCCACCCGCTCTCTGACACGGTCGGCCAGCCCTGCGAGGTCGTGCACACGGACGGGCGGGTGGAGGAACAGGCTTTCCCCGAACTCGTGAGCCCGCACCAGCCGTTCTTCGACGTGCGCGAACTCCGGCACACGAGTGCCCACGGCCTGCGCGTCGCCGTCTCCTTCGAGGGCGAGACCTTCGAGACGGAGGACCAGCGCAATTGGAGCGACGCTTCCTTCAAAACGTACTCGACGCCCCTTGCCGATCCCTTTCCGGTGCTCATGCGCGCAGGACAGAGGACACGGCATGTCGTCACCCTGCGCGTGTCAGGGGAGGTGAGGCCGGTTCCAGCAGAGGCGCCGCCGACTGCGCCCGTCCGCCCCCGCCTCGGGGTGGCCCTCGACCCTTCCGACCTCACACCCGCGCGGCTCGAACGCCTGCGCTCGTTGGGACTCGACCACCTGCGGCTCGACGTGCGCTTCGAGGATGGCTGGCGGGAGCGGCTGAGGGAGGCGGCGGGCGTGGGTGTTCCTCTAGAGGCAGCACTGTTCGTGCGGAGCCTGGATGACCTGCGGACGTTTGCGGAAGCGGCCCAGGACCTCCAGCTCGTCCGCGTGTTGCCCTTCGAGGTGGGGTCTCCAACGACAAGCGCGTCCCTGGTGCGCGAGGCCCGCTCGGTCTTCGGCCCCTCCGTCGCCATCGCGTCCGGCTCAAATGTGTACTTCGCCGAACTCAACCGGGCGCGGCCCACGGACGAGGCAGACACGCTCGTCTTCCCGCTCAACCCCGGCGTGCACGCCTCCGACGCGGCCTCCTCCTTCGAGACCTTCGAGGCGCACGCGGCGATGCTGCACACCGCGCGAGCGTTCGCGCCAGGCCGGGGGATCGTCGTGTCGCCGGTCACGCTCGACCCCTTCGATCCCAGCCAGGTTGCCGAGGTTCACCCGTCGTCCGAGGCGGCGGGCGCATGGGTGCGCGGCGCCTTCGCCAGCCTCGCGGCGGCGGGGGCGGAGGCCGTCACCTTCTTCGAGCCGGGGAGGGAGACGGACGCGGCGTTCGCGGCCCTGCGGGAGTTGTCGCGCGGGCGGGAGGCGGTGGGGCATGGCTGACTCCCCGCGCGCCGCCCTGATCGGCTGCGGCTTCTTCGCGCGCAACCATGCCCACGCGTGGCGTGACCTCGGCGTGGACCTCGCCGCCGTGTGCGACACAGACGCGGGGAAGGCGCGGGCGTTCGCGGAGACGTTCGGCGGCACCCCGTACTCAGATGTCGAGACGTTGCTGCGCTCCGAGAGGCTCGACTTCGTGGACGTCGCCACCGGGGCCGCCTCGCACCGGGCGCTGGTGGAAACCGCCGCGCGGCATGGCCTGCCCGTCATCTGTCAGAAGCCGCTTGCCCTGAACCTCGAAGACGCCCGGGCGATGGTGGGCGCGTGCCGGGAAGCGGGCGTGGCCTTCATGGTGCATGAAAACTTCCGCTGGCAGACCCCGATGCGCGCGGCGAAGGCGGCGAGCGAGCGTCTTGGACGCCTGCACTTCGGGCGGATCGTGTACCGCACGCCCTATGACGTGTACCGCGACCAGCCGTACCTCCTCACCGACGAACGCTTCGTCCTTACCGACGTCGGGGTGCACGCCCTCGACCTCGCGCGCTTTTTCCTCGGCGAGGTGGCGTGGGTGGCGGCGCACACGGGCCGGGTCCACCCCCGGGTGCGCGGCGAGGACACCGCGACCGTCCTGCTGGGCCTCGCGTCGGGCGGCTCGGGCGTGGTGGAACTCAGTTACGGGGCGAAGACGGAACGTGACCTCTTCCCGCAGACCCTCGTGTACCTGGAGGGCGAGCGCGGCACCGTGACCCTGGGCGCCGACTACGAGGTGACGGTCGTTCTCGACGAGCGGGAGGGCTTTCACAGCGGCCTCGAACAGGTAAGCGTGGAACGCCTGCGCGCCGCCCCGCCCCCGAGACCGTGGACGGCACCGCCCCTCGACGTGGTGCAAGACAGCGTGTTGAACATCCAGCGGCACTGGCTCGACTGCCTGCGGGAGGGGCGCGCGCCGGAGACGAGCGGTGAGGACAACCTCGGCACTCTGGAGGCCGTGTTCGCCGCGTATGACGCCGCCGAGCGTGGGACAGTCGTGCACCTCGCTCCCCGCCCCGAGGAGGCCCGGGCATGAAGGTCGGCGTCTCCTCCTACACCTGGCCGTATCACGTCGCGCACGGGCGATTGACCCCCTTCGACGTGCTGCGGCGGGCGCGCGATCTGGGCGTCGGCGCCGTGCAGTACGCGGACAACCTCTCGCTGCTGGGACTGACAACCCATGAACTCGACCGCCTGACCGGAGAGGCGCGGGAGGCCGGGCTCGCTTTGGAGGTCGGCGCACGCGGCCTCGACCCTGCCCTTCTGCGCGCGCACCTCGACCTGGCCCGGCGGGTCGGCTCGCCCTTCGTCCGGGTGGTGATCGACACGCCCGGGGACGAACCGACGCCCGACGAAGTCATCCAGCGCCTCCTCCCCCTGCGCGCCGAGTTCGAGACGGCGGGCGTGCGGCTGGGCTTCGAGAACCACGACCGCTTCCGGGCACGGGTCCTTGCTGGGATGGTCGAGCGGCTGGGCGAGTGGACCGGAATCGTCCTCGACACGTCGAACTCGCTGGGGGCGGGCGAGGGGACGCTGGAGGTCGCGCACCTTCTCGCGCCGCACGTCCTCAACCTCCACGCGAAGGAGTACGTGGCGCGGCGGGTGGACAACGGCCTGGGGGTCCACGTCCACGGCGCCCCGGCGGGCGAGGGCGTGATGCGGCTGCCCGAGGTGCTGGGGGAACTGCGGGCACACGGGCGGGACGTGAACGTGATCCTGGAGGCGTGGACGCTGCCCCAGGCGACGCTTGAAGAAACCCTCGCGCTGGAAGAGGACTGGGCCGGGCGCGGCGTGGCCTACTTGCGCGGGGTGCTGGAACGGCAGGAGGTGAACGTATGAACGTTGTTCCCGGCTTTGCGGTGGGCCTCGACTTCGGCACGGGCAGCGTGCGTGCCCTCGTCGTGCGGCTCTCGGACGGGGCGGAGGTGGGTACGGGGGTCGCGCCGTACGCGCACGGGGAGGGCGGCGTGATCCTGAGCGCCCACGACCCGCACTTCGCCCGCCAGCACCCGGCGGACTACCTGGAGGGGGCCGCCACGGCGACGGCGGGGGCGCTCGCCGCCGCGCGGGACGCCGACCCGGGCTTCTCGCCCGACCTCGTGCGCGGCCTGGGGGTGGACACGACGGGCAGCACGCCCCTCCCGGTGGACGCGGCGGGCGCGGCGCTTGCGCTGGGCCCCGCCTTCGCCGACCACCCGGCGGCCCTCGCGTGGTTGTGGAAGGACCACACGTCCGCCCGGGAGGCGGAGCGCGTGACCCACCTCGCCCGCGACCTCGCGCCCCAGGCCCTCGCGGGGGTGGGCGGCGTGTACAGCTCCGAGTGGTACTGGGCCAAGCTCCTGCGCTGCGCCGAGACGGCCCCCGGGGTGATGGCGGCGGCCCACGACTGGGTGGAGATCGCCGACTGGCTTCCGGCCACCTTTGCGGGCCGGGAGGCCGAGGGACCGCGCGGCATCTGCGCCAGCGGCCACAAGCTGATGTACCACCCCGAGCGGGGCTGGCCGCCCCGGGCCTTGCTCGCCGCGCTGCACCCCGAGCTGGAGCGGATCGGCGAGCGGCTGCGCACGCGCGAGGTGCTGGACGGGGCGCGGGCCGTGGGCACGCTCACCCCGGAGTGGGCTTCCCGGCTCGGCCTGCCGCCCGGCGCCGCGGTGGCGACCGGCGCCTTCGACGCGCACCTGGGCGCGGTGGGGGCGGGGGTGCGGGAGGGCACGCTCGTGAAGGTGATGGGCACCTCGACCTGCGACCTGATGGTGGCGCGGCCCGCGGCGGACTTTCCCCACATCCCGGGGCTGTGCGGGGTCGTGCCGGGCTCGGTCTTGCCGGGGCTGCTCGGGCTGGAGGCGGGGCAGTCGGCGGTGGGGGACCTCTTCGCGTGGTGGTCGCGGGTGTGCGGGGCGGACCTCCCGGCCCTGGAGCGGGAGGCCGCGGCCCTCGCCCCGGGCGAGAGCGGTCTCCTGGCCCTGGACTGGAACAACGGCAACCGCACGGTGCTCGTGGACACGCGCCTGAGCGGCCTGCTGCTGGGCCAGACCCTCCAGACGCGGCCCCACGAGGTGTACCGCGCCCTGGTGGAGGCGACCGCCTTCGGGGCGCGGGTCATCGTGGAGCGCCTGGAGGAGTACGGGGTGGCGGTGGAGCGCGTCGTCGCGGCGGGCGGCATCGCGGAGCGCAGCCCCCTGGTCATGCAGACCTACGCGGACGTGCTGGGGCGGCCCGTGTTCGTGTCCAGATCGTCGCAAACCTCGGCCCTGGGCGCGGCGGTCGCGGCGGCGGTGGCGGCGGGGGCGTACCCCACCTTCGAGGCCGCCCAGGACGCGATGTGCGGCGTGCGGGGGGCTCCGTACCGCCCCTCCCCGGGGGCCGCGCGGGTTTACGACGACCTGTACGGCCTCTACCGCGAGCTGCACGACGCCTTCGGGCGCCCGGACGCGCCGACCCCCAACCTCGCGCACGTCATGAAGCGCCTGCTGGGCGTGCAGGGCCGGGCGAGGGCGGTGAGCGCGTGACCTTTGACGCGCTGCGCGAGCAGGCCTGCGAGGCGAACCTCGCCCTCGTGGGCCACGGGCTCGTCCTGCTGACCTGGGGCAACGCCTCCGCGTTCGACCCGGAGAGCGGCGTGATGGCGATCAAGCCCAGCGGGGTGCCGTACGCGGACCTCACCCCGCGCGAGATGGTGCTCGTGGAGGTCGGAAGCGGGCGGGTGCTGGACGGTGCGGGGCGCCCCTCGTCCGACACCGACACGCACCGGGGGCTGTACGCGGCCTTCGGGGGCGTGCGGGGGGTCGTGCACACCCACTCGACCTACGCGACCGCGTGGGCACAGTCGGGGCTCGACCTGCCGTGCCTGGGCACCACCCACGCCGACGACTTTCGCGGCCCCGTGCCCTGCACCCGGCCCCTGTCGGCGGCGGAGATCGGCGCGCCGGAGGGCTACGAGCACGCGACGGGCGCGGCCATCGTGCGCGAGTTCCGCGAGCGCGGCCTGGACCCGCTCGGCGTGCCGGGGGTGCTCGTGCACGGGCACGCGCCCTTCACCTGGGGAGAGAGCGCGGGGGGGGCCGTCCACGCGGCGGTCGTCCTCGAACGGGTGGCGCAGCTCGCCCTGCTCGCGCGGCTGCTCGCGCCGAACGCGCCGCCCCTCGCGGGGGCGCTGCTCGACCGCCACCACTCCCGCAAACACGGGCCGAACGCCTCGTACGGCCAACCCGGCTCCGCTCCCCAGTCGGGCGGACAGGACCGGAAAGGAAAGGTGCCATGACACAGGAACACGCGGGGCAGGAGCACGCCGGGCAGGAGGTCCGGCAGACGGTCGCCATCCTCGGCGCCGCGGGCCACATGGGCACGCGCATCTCGCGCACGCTCGCCCGCCACCCCGAGTACGCCCTGCTCTTCGTGGAGGCGGACGGGGCGGGTGAGGAGCGGCTGCGGGCGCGCGGGGACACGCCCACCGCCCCCGCGGACGCGCTGGCGCGGGCCGACGTCGTGGTGCTCGCCGTGCCCGACCGGCTGATCCGGGCGGTCGCGCACGAGGCGGTGCCCCGGGTGCGCCCCGGCACCCTGATCGTCACCCTCGACCCCGCCGCCCCCTACGCGGGCCACCTCCCGGAGCGGGCGGACGTCTCGTACTTCGTGACCCACCCCGCCCATCCCCCGGTGTTCAACGACGAGGTGGGCGAGGCCCGGCGCGACTTCTTCGGGAGCGGCCTCGCCAAGCAGGCCATCGTGAGCGCGCTGATGCAGGGCCCAGAGGAGGACTACGCCCGCGGGGAGGCGGTCTCGGGGGCGATGTTCGGCCCGATCCTCAGGTCGCACCGGGTCACGGTCGAGCAGATGGCGATCCTGGAACCCGCGATGAGCGAGACGGTGGTCGCCACCCTCGCCACCGCGATGCGCGAGGCGATGGACGAGGCGATTCGCATGGGGGTGCCGCCCGAGGCGGCGCGCGACTTCATCCTCGGGCACATCAACATCCCGCTCGCCATCGTGTTCGGGGAGATCGAGTGGGACTTCTCGGCGGGGGCGAAGGCGGCCATCGAGCAGGCCCGGCACGACATCTTCCGGCCCGACTGGAAAGAGCGCGTCTTCGACCTCGCCGCCATCCGGCGCAGCATTGCTAGGATCACGGGCGAGGTGGGGGGCGTCACGACCTGACCCCCCCGGGCCCGGCAGGAGGAGACCGAGGGGTGAGGGAAGAACGGGTGCTGCTCAAGGACCAGGCGTACGAGCGCCTCAAGGAACTGGTGCTCAGCGAGGCGCTGCCGCCCGGCGGCTTCCTCTCCGAGCGCCAGCTCGCCGCCCGGCTCGGCATGAGCAAGACCCCCGTCAAGGCAGGCCTGGAGCGCCTCGCCCACGAGGGCTTCCTCACGATCTCGCCCCAGCAGGGCGTCGTCGTGCGGGAGATTCCGGCCCGCGAGATCGTGGACCTCTTCGATATCCGCATCGCCCTGGAGACCTTTACCGTGCAGCGCCTGGCAGGAAGGCTCACCCCCGAGCAGGCCGCCCGGCTCGGGGCCAACGTGGACGCCCAGCGGGGGGCCATTCCCCAGGGCGACGTGCGCCTGAGCACCGCGCTCGACGAGGAGTTTCACCTGCTGCTCTCCGAGTTCCTGGGCAACCAGGAGGTGCTGCGGGTGATGCTGAGCCTGCGAGACCGCCTCACCCGCGTGATCTCCTGGGTGTTCCGGCGCGCGCCGAACCGCTTCGAGGCGAGCTTTCAAGACCACGAGCGCATCCTGAGCGCGGTGCTCGCCGGGGACGCCGACCTGGCGAGCGAGCGCGTGCGCGAGCATCTGGAGTTCGGCAAGGTGTTCCTCGTCACCCTGCGCTGAGCTCTAGCCGGGCCGGGCCGTGACCCGCCGCTGGGGGGAGTCTGCGGCGGTCGCGCACGGCGGACCACGGGGCGCTCACCGTGGCGCCCGGCAGGGAGGTGCGCACGTTGATCCGGTCGCCCGGGAGGGTGAGCAGGTTGCCGCCGAACTCGGACGTGAGCCACCGATTCTCCAGGGTCAGGCCGTCCGCCGAGAGGAGGCTCTGATTGGACCTGAAGATGCCCAGGAAACCGGCGTAATCCGCACGCGGCACGACGAGGGAGGCGTTCACCGCGTCACGCTCCACGCTCCCTTGCGCGGCGTCCACAGTGGGCCGGTCAGGGTCTTGCCGGCGCGCGGCGCGCGTGACGGTGAAGTCGAACGCCCGGTCGTACAGGGCGCGGAGGGAGCCGACCTGCACGGCGGGCGTGCCCGCCCGGGGGTCGTTCAGGCGGGCGGCGGGCCCAGGATGCCGCTCAGGAACGCGAGGCGCGCGCCGGCCTGGGCGCTCTCACCGCCCTCGTGCCCGGCGAAGGGCCACACCTGCATCCGGGCCTCTCCCCCGTAGTGGTTGTAGGCCGCGTACACCGTGCTCGGCGGGCAGGTCTGGTCGTGCAGCCCCACCGAGAAGAGCGCGGGGGCCGTGGCCCGGGGGGCGAAGTTCACCCCGTCGAAGTAGCTCAGCGTCTGGAAGACCTGCTCCACCCGCTCGCGGTGCGCCCGGCAGTAGCGCGCGACCTCCACGTAGGGCACGGCGTCCGTGATCTGCACCGCCCGGCGGTGGTGGCACAGGAAGGGCACGTCGGCGAGCAGGGCCCGAACGTCCGGCACCAGGGCCGCGACCGCCAGCGCCAGCCCGCCCCCCTGGCTGATCCCCGCCACCGCGACCCGGCCCGGCTCCACCGCCGGGTGGGCGCGCGCCGCCTCCACCGCCCGCACCGCGTCGGTGATCAGGCGGCGGTAGTAGGCGTGGGCGGGATCGAGGACGCCCTGGGTCAGGAACCCCGGGTGGTGGGGGTCGCCGCGGCCTCCCGGGTCGGGCGTGTCGCCGTGGCGCCAGGTGCCGCCCTGGCCGCGGGTGTCCATCACGAGGTGCGCGTACCCGGCGCAGGCGTACAGCAGCCAGTCCCAGGGGTAGCCCCGGCCTCCCCCGTAGCCGACGAACTCCACCACGCAGGGCAGCGGACCAAGGCGGCGGGCGGGCAGCACCAGCCAGCCCTTGATCGGCTGTCCCCCGAACCCCGCGAAGGTCACGTCCCGCACCTCCAGGGTGACGAGGGGGGTCTGGACGGGAGTGAAGACCGGGTTCAGGGGAAAGCTGCGCGCCTCCTCCAGGGTCGCCTGCCAGAAGCGGTCGAAGTCCCCGGGCTCCTCGCGCGGCGGGCGGTAGCGTTCCAGCTCATCCAGGGGCAGGTCGAACGCGGCCATGCCCGCACCCTACCCGAGAATCGGCCCGCCGCCGAAGTCGGCGCCGACCGTGTGGAGCGCTCCGGGGCGGCCAGCCTCACAGCGGGACCCCCGTCACCTGAGGGGCCACCCTTTCGGTGATGGGAGCGAGAGAAGCGGCTGACCGGGAAAGACGGCGGCCTGCGTGGAGGTGAAGGGGTGCTTCCCTCCCCAGGGCACAACGGAACACCGCGGTCAGTTCTGGCGGCCCGGGGTGAGGAGCCGGACCATCCCCGCGTACCCCCGCCTCTTCGCGTGCTCCAGGGGCGTCACGCCGTCCCGGTCGGCGATCCCCGTGTCGGCGCCCGCCGCGAGCAGCAGCCGGACGATCTCGGTGTGACGCGGGCCTCCGTCACCGAGGATCACCGCCTCCAGCAGCGCCGTCCAGCCCAGGTTGTTCACGTGGTCGACGTCGACCCCCGTCTTGAGAAGTTCGCGCACGTACTCGACGTGGCCGCGGTCCGCCGCCGGAATGAGGGCCGTGCCGCCGAAGCGGTTCGTGCGTGTGAGGTCCGGCCCCGCCCGCAGCACCTCCCGCAGCATCGCCACGCTGCCCGTCTCGCCGGTGACGAGCAGGGCGTTGTTCCGTACCTGGTCCTGGGGGTCGGGGTCGGCCCCGGCGTCTACGAGGAGGCGGGCCACCGCCACGTGGTCCCCCAGCGCGGCGGCGGTCAGGGCGGTGCGGCCATCGGGGCGGCGGGCATCCGGAGACGCGCCGCGGGCCAGCAGGGTGCGGACTGCCGCCACGTCCCCGCGCCCGGCGGCCTCGATCAGCTCGGCGTTCAGGGTCACTCGGCTCACCTGGGAGGAAGGCGCGGGCGCCCCACCCGCCCCCCCCGCGGGGAGGGCGAGCAGGGCGGCCAGCAGCAGGAACTTCACCGGCTCAGCACCGTCGTCACGGCGTCCGTGGCGCACTTCTCGTCGATGGTGCCGCTGGGGGCGCCGCCCACGCCCACCGCGCCGACCACCGCGTTGTTCACGCGGATGGGCGCCCCGCCCGCCAGCACGAGGAAGCGGTCGATGCGGGCGAGTTCGGCGGAGGCGGGGTTGTTGCGGATGTTCTCGGCGATGGCCGAGGTCGCGTTGCGCGCCGACGCGCTGGTGTACGCCTTGCGGTAGGAGGCGTCCACCGTGTGCGGCCCGGCGTTCTCGGCGCGGGCGACGGCGAGCGTCACGCCCGCCCGGTCCACCACCGTCGCCGTGACGTTGTAGCCCCCCTGGGCGCAGTTCTGCACGGCGAGCTGGGCGATGCGGACAGCGGCGGACGTGCTCAGGCTGGCCTGCGTCACGGTCGGCGTGGTGGCGAGCTGGGCAGGCTGGGCCGTCTGGGCGAGGGCGGCGGGCAGGCTCAGGGCGAGCAGGATCGGCAGGATTCGCTTCATGCGCCCACTCTGGCGCGGGGGCGGGGGGCGGCACCATTCGCGTTCCTCCCGGGCGGCCTCCGTAGTTCTACGGACCCTCGCCCACGCTGGTGAGGTACACCCGGACGAGCTGCGCCAGGGAGTCCACCCCGAGCTTCTCGAACACGCTGGCGCGGTGGGTCTCGACCGTGCGGGCCGAGATGCCCAGCGCCCGGGCCGCCTGCTTGTTGCTCGCGCCCTCCACGATCAGGCGCAGCACCTCGCGCTCACGCGCCGTGAGCCCCGCGACGGCCCCCCGCGCCTCCCGGGTGGCGGCGAGCCGTTCCCGGCGGGCGAGATGGGTGCGGACCCCCAGCCCAATCGCCTCCAGCAGCGCCAGTTCGTCCACCGGCTTGGTGAGGAACTCCACCGCCCCCGCCTTGAAGGCCCGGCGGCACACGTCGATGTCCCCGTGCCCGGTGATCACGACCACCGGCAGGTCCACGCCCTCCCGGGTGAGCTGCTCCTGAAGCTGGAGCCCGCTCACGTGGGGCATCCGCACGTCGAGGATCAGGCAGCCGACCGCCTCCCGGTCGAACTCGGCCAGGAAGGCGCGCGGGTCGGGGTAGTCGCGCACGCCGAGCCCCACCGTGCCGATCAAGGTGGCGAGGGCGTCCCGCACCGCGTCGTCGTCGTCCACCAGGAACACGGTGGGCTCGGTGGCGGGGGGCCGGGTGGGGGAGGGGTCAGGCACGAACGCCCCCCGCCACGGCGAGCGGCAGGGTTACGGTGAAGACCGCGCCGCCCCCCGGCCCGTTCTCCCCCCGCAGGTCGCCGCCCATCCCCTGCACGAGCGTCTGGGACAGCGACAGGCCCAGCCCCAGCCCGTCCGGCTTGGTGGTGGTGAAGGGGGTGAAGAGACGCTCGCGCACCGCCTCCGTCAGGCCGGGCCCGGTGTCCCGCACCTCGACCCACACGTCCTCCCCCCGGCGGCGGGCCTCCACCCGGACCTCGGCTCCCGGCCCCCCCCGCGCGGCCTCGACCGCGTTGCGCACGAGGTTGAGGAGCACCTGTTCCAGATGCACCGGGTCGCCCCGCACGATCAGGGGAGCCGTGCCCGGACGCACGTCCAGCGTCACCCCCGCGAGGTCGGTGCCCAGGGCGGTGAGGGCGGCGACGTTTTCGAGAACCTGGTTCACGTCCACCCGGCGGGGCTGGGCCGGGGCCCGTTTCACCAGGGCGCGCAGGTGGGAGATGATGCCCGCCGCCCGCTTGGCCTGGGTGACGGTGGCCTCGACCGACCGATGCACCCGCGCCTCGTCGCGCTCCGGGTCGGCGAGCATCCGCAGGGCGGCCTGCCCGTGGCTCACGATGGCGGTCAGGGGCTGGTTGAGTTCGTGCGCGAGGCCCGCGCTCATCTCGCCCAGGGTGGAGAGGCGGGTGACGTGGGCGAGGGTCTGCTCGTGCTCGCGCCGCCGCCGCTCGCTCGCCTCCAGCGCCGCGACGACCCGGGCCCGGGCGGGCCCCACGTCGCGCAGCACGAGGACCCACCCGGCCCCCTCGCCGTCCTCGCCGCGCACCGGGGCCAGCGCTCCCTCGACCAATCGTGCGCCCTCCCCGGTCACGAGGGTGATCCCCTCGGGCAGCTCGGCGGGCGCAGGCTGATTCCAGAAGGCGTCCGGCTCGAAGGGCCGCTGCCCCTGGGTGGCCCGGAAGTGCGCCACCTCGCGCAGGTCGCGCCCCTCCGCGAGCGCGTCGCCCAGCAGGGCGCGGGCGGCGGGATTGGCGAGGCGGACCCGGTGCCCGGCGTCGGTGACCACCAGCGCCTCGCTGACGGCGTGGAAGGCGCTCCGGGCGCGCGCCCGCTCCGCCTGGAGGGCCCGCTCGGCCTCCCGGGCGGCGGCGCGGTCGCGCTCGCGCCCCTCGACGAGGCGCACCCATCCTCCGGCGGCCAGCGCGGCGAGGAGGGCGAACGCCGCCACGCCTCCCAGCGGCAGCTCGGCCCAGCGCAGCGGGTGTTCGCCCTCGAAGACGAGGGGTTGCCCCCCGTCGCCGAGCACCTTGCGTACCCGCAACACCGGCAGCAGGCCGTCCGCCGGGCGGGCCGGGTCGCCCACAGCCTGCTCGACCAGAGTCGCCCCGTCCCCCGGGCGGCGCAGCCGGAACGCCGAGGTCAGGTCCGTGAAATCCTCCGCCCGGAACAGGCGCCGGGCATCCACCCACACGCGCATGTCCGCGCGCGTGAGGGCGTAGAGCGCGGGGGCCGCCGGGTGCCAGCGCAACCCCGCCGGGTCGGGGGCGAGCGGGCCCGCGGGAAGCGCCGCGCCGCTCGGGCCGAGGTCCACGCACTCCGGGCGGCAGCGCTGCACCCCCACGATCTGCGGGTACTGCGCCCGCATCGCCCCGGCGTACTCGTGCAGGGCCGCGCCCCGCACCCCCGCGCGGGTGAGGGCGGTCAGGCTGGCGAGCACGGCTTCTTGCTGCTCGCTGCGCTGCGAGAGCACCCGGTGCAGGATGCGCGCGCCCGTCTCGAAGCGCGCCTGCGCCCCCCGCGCCGACGTGACGAGCCACGCGGCGCCCACGAGGAGCGTCACGAGGCCCCACACGAGGAATGCGGCGCGGCGGGGCGGGATCATGCCCCCATGATGGGTGCCCGCCGCGGGGAGGTGTCAAGCCGCCCGCCTGGCGGGTCGCCCGGGCGGGGCCCTCCTCAGCCCCCTCCCGGGGCGAGCCCGAACGCGTCCAGGGCGGCGCGGGCCACCTCGTCCCCGGCGTCCTCCTGCACGAAGTGCCCGGCGTGGGCGACCTCCAGCGGGGGCGGACAGCCGCGGATGGCCGAGCGCAACAGCCGCATGGGCCCCGCCCCCAGGATCGGGTCGCGCAGCCCCACCGCCATGAAGCTCTCGACGTGGAGCTGCACCCCCCACCAGTCCCGGGCCCGCCTTGAAACCTCGGCCCCCGGCGCGTCCGGGTGGGTGGGCACCAGCCGGGGAAAGGCCCGGACCCCCGCCTTGAAGCGGGCGTCCGGAAAGGGCGCCTCGTAGGCGAGCGCCTCCTCGTGAGAGACGCGCCCCGACGCGCGGCGCATCAGGGCGGCCACGTCCATGTTCGGGTGGGCGTTCGAGTACGCCCGCCAGGCATAGAAGGCGGCGTTCGGCCTCACGTCGCCCGTCGCCAGCGCCGTGTTCATGACGATCAACCGGGAGAAGCGCCCCGGCTCCTCCAGCGGCAGGGTCAGGCCCAGCAGCCCGCCCCAGTCCTGCACGACGAGGGTGATGTGACGGAGGTCGAGCCGCTGGATCAGGCGCAGGAGACTCTCCCGGTGAAAGTCGAAGGTATACACCCGGTCGTCGGCGGGCTTGTCCGACCGCCCGAAGCCGAGGAGGTCGGGGGCCACGACGCGGTGACCGGCGGAGGTGAGAACCGGGATCATCCGGCGGTAGAGGTAGCTCCACGTCGGCTGGCCGTGCAGGCACAGAAAAACGGTCTCGGCGTCCCGGGGGCCCTCGTCGAGGTGGTGCAGGCGCAGGCCCTCGTACCCGGGCAGGTCGTCCAGATAGTGCGGCGCGAAGGGGTAGCCGGGGAGGGCGCGAAAGGCATCGTCGGGCGTGCGCAAAACGTCAGTCATGGGCCTCCTGGCCCCCCAGGGGGGCGGGCGCGGGCCGCGGGGCGGGTGGGGCGGCGCGGGCGGCGAGGTGCGCGCGGGCCTCGGCGTGGTTGTCGCGGGTGATGGGGTAGCGCCACGCGAACACCAGGGCGAGGAGGTAGAGCAGGCAGGGGACCGGGCCCATCATCAGGGCGATGCCTCGCACCGTCTCCGGGCTCTGGGCGGCGCTCCCGGGTACGTAGCCCAGCAGGCTCGTCACGAGCGCGTTGGAGAACACCCCGAAGGACCCGGCGGCCTTGAGCGCGAAGAGCAGCAGGGCGTAGAGCAGGCCCTCGCGCCGCAGGCCGCTGCGCAGCTCGTCGAACTCCAGCACGTCGGGCAGCATCGCCCAGGGAAAGAGCGAGACCGACGCCAGCCCCAGCCCGTTGACGACGATGGTGCCGATCAGTAAGGGCGAGACCACCCCCCGCGGCACCGCGTACACGTACAGCAGGAGGCTCACGACCATCAGCCCCAGCCCCAGCATCACCCCCGCCCGCTTGCCGATCCGCGCCGAGAGCCACGCCCACCCCCCGAACCCCAGGATGGCGACCACGAACAGGCCGCCCAGCAGCGGGGCCTGAAGCGCCCCCGGCAGCCGCAGCACCGACTCCAGGAAGAAGGGCAGGATCGAATTGGTGATCGTCAGGGCCACCGTGACGAGCAGGAACAGGCCCAGCAGCGGTTTCAGGCCGAAGGTGCCCAGCAGCTCGCGCACCGCGCGCAGGGTCAGGGGCGGGGCCGCCTCCCCCCGGCGGGCGCGGACGGGCTCGCGCACCCCGAAGCCCGTGACGAGGAGGGCCGAACTCGCCGCCGCGGCGCAGAGCACGCCGACGACCAGCCAGCCGCCCGGCGGACTCGCCGCGAGGTCGCGCGCCCCCGTGAGCCCCAGGACGAGCAGCGGCGGCAACGCCACGCCGACGAGGGTGGCGAGCATCGAGAACGCGAGGCGGTAGGAGTTCAGGCTCGTGCGCTCGTCCGAGTCCCCCGTGAGTTCGGGCCCCAGCGCGAGGTAAGGGATGGTCGCCAGCGAGTACAGCACCGACAGCGCCATGAAACCCAGGGCGGCCAGCACGAAGCGGGCGGGCGTGCCCTCCACGTACGGCACGAGCCACAGCGCCGCGAACACGGTCCCGGCGGGCACGGCGAACACCCGGGTGAACCACAGCCGCCCCCGCCGCTCCCGCACCCGGTCGGAGAGCGCCCCGATGGCGGGGTCAAGCAAGGCGTCAAAGAGCCGCCCGGCGAGGAAGGCCAGCCCCGCGGGCAGCGGCGCCAGCCCGGCGATGTTCACGAGGTAATACAGCAGCCAGGTGTTGCCCACCACCCCGACGAGGTTGCCCCCGAAGTCGGCGGGGCCGTACAGCAGCTTGTCGCGGGGGCGCAGACGGGCAGTCACTCGGGACACCTCCGGGCGGGGGGGGCGAAACGCACGAACTCGACGGGTTGGGCGGTCCGGGGCCTCAGCGTAGGGGTAGAGTGCTTCAAATGGACCGCGCCGTTTTGAGCAATGGTGTCCTGCACGTGCGAGACCCCCAGGCCGCCCCCCGCGTGATGAGCGGCTGGGAGATGCGCTACCTCGCCCCTTTCCTGGGCCGCGAGGCGACGATGAGCCAGGCGGCGCGCGAACTCGGGGTGAGCGTGCAGCGCCTGCACTACCAGGTGAGGAAGCTCGAGGGCGAGGGCCTGCTGCGCGTCGCGCGGGTGGAGCGGCGCGGGAGGCGCGAGCTCAAGGTCTACCGGGCGGTCGCCGACCGCATCTTCATCCCCTTCGAACTGATGTCCCTGGAGAGCGTGGAGGCGGCGCTGGCGGCGGCGGACCAGCCGTGGCTCACGCTCTTCCTGCGCTCGCTGGCCCAGGTGTGGCGCGAGAACCCCGGCACCTGGGGCATGCGCCTGGAGCGCACGGCGTCCGGCCACGTCCGCGCCCACGTGGTGCCGGACCCCCACAGCGAGGGGGGGCTGGAAGAAGAACGTCTCCCCGCCCTCTTCCTGGGCGGCTGGGTGACGGACCTGCACCTCGACTTCGAGGACGCCCGGGCCCTGCGCCGCGACCTCGGCGAGGTGCTGGAGCGCTACCTCCAGCGCGGCGGCGCCGGGCGCTACCTCCTGCAACTGCGCCTCGCCCCGCTGCCGGGGGACGTGCCCGGCCTGCCGAACGTCACCATGCGCTGAGAAGCGCCTCACCGCTCACGGCTGAATTTCGCCGGGATGCGGGGAGGCCGGGAGGAACGTCGGCAGCCTCACTCCACGCCGCAGGACTCTTTCCCGTCGCGTGCCGGTCCCGTGGTCGCGGTCCACCCGAGTTTGGGACCGGCGCGACCCCGGGTGGGGTTCAGGCCCTGCGCCCACCCCCCAGCCTCACCCGGAAGCCGCGCAGCTCGTAGCCCTTGACGACCTCGTTGTGCGAGAGCCGGGGTTCGGTGACGACCTCCAGGTCGCGCCACATCAGCAGCCTTCGCAGGAACACGTCCGACTCCTTGATCGCCAGGAACGCGCCGGGGCAGCGGTGGTGGCCGTCGCCGAAGGAGAGCCCCTGGGGCTGTACGCCGCGCGGCAGGGGGCGGCCCGGGCACAGCCCCCCCGCGTCGGCCCCGACCACCGCCGGGTCCACGTTGGCCTCCCGGAGGTTCAGGGCGAGCAGGCTGCCCGCCGGGACGGTGCGGCCCGCGACCGACAGCTCGGTTTCGGCGCGGCGGTAGAGCGTGCCCACGACCGGCTCCAGCCGCAGGATCTCGTGCAAGACGGCGTGCCGTTCGCGCTCGGTCCCGTGGACGTACTCCGCGCGCAGGCCGGGGGTTCCGAGCAGGTGCCACGCGGCGACGGTGACGAACTCGCGGGTGGTCACCATGCCCGCCGTGCCGTAGGTCAGGCACTCGGTCAGGATTTCCACGTCGCCGTAGCCGCGGTCGAGCAGGTGGCTGATCAGGTCGTCGCGGCGCTCCCGGCGCCTCGCCTCGATGGCGGGTTTCACGTCGAGGAGGAAGAAGAGGGCCAGCTCCGCCTGCTGCCTCAGGCCCGCCAGGCGGCCCGGGTTCGGCCCCGCGTTGCCGGGCTCGCTGTCTCCCCCGCCCTCCACGAAGGCCATAATGCGGCGCTCCAGGCCCGGGAGGCGGCTGTTCGTGAGGCCCACGACCTGCGAGGCGACCCCCACCGCGAGCCTCAGGCTCAGGTCGTCGAGCTTCACCTCGCCGCGGCGCGCGAGCTCGGCGATCAGGTCGTCGGCGAGCGCGGCGATCATCGGGCCGTACCCGGCCACCTGGGTGGGCGTGAAGTAGCGGGCGGTCGAGCGGCGCATCTCGTGGTGCGTCTCGCCCTCCTCGAACAGCACCGGGGGACGGCCCAGTCCGCCCATGTCCCGCGCGGCCTCGGCCATGAAACCTGCCTGCCGCACCGCCTCCGAGCGCAGCACGCCCTGCGCCGCCCCGAAGCCGTGGACGCGGTAGACCCCCCGCCCGTCCACCACGAGGTCCGGCTCCGGGGCCGGGGAGTGGTCCTCCCGCCGGGTCAGCGAGGCGGTCTGCCCGCTGAAGGGGCAGCGGGGCGTGTCGGAAGGGGCCGGGGTCGTGGGGGTCATGGGCACTCCTGTGGGGGCGAGGGGTGGGGGAGACAGTGGGCGGCATGCGCGAGGGCACGCAGATCGTCGGTGAGGACCTGAGCCCGCGGGCCGAGGGTGGCGAGCGGAGGACCGGTGACCCCCCGGACGGTCTCCAGGGCGGCGTTCCAGAGGTCTGCCCCCCGGGGGGTGACCGTCACCGTGACCCGGCGGGCGTCCGCCTGCGCCGGACCCCGGGTCACCGCCCCCCGCGCCTCCAGCGCCCGCAAGACGCGGCTGACCTCGTAGCGGGGCACGCCGAGTTCGCGGGCGAGCGCCGCGGGCTGAGCCGTCCCGCCCTGCACGTAGGCCAGCGCGACGAAGGCCCGCAGGTCGAGGTCGTGCCGGGCGCGCAACTCGGCCTCGCCCAGGCGGGTCAAGGCCTGCCACGCCTCCCACAGCGCGGTCAGGAACGCCACTTCCGGCGCGGCTGGAGGGGGAGGAGCGTCCACCCCCACACCTTGCCGCACCCGCGCATGAGTAATTGCAACTTGCAATCAATTCGGTGAAGCCTCGTGCCTGGAGTTGGGGGAGGGAGGCGGTTGAAAGCAGGTCGGGCGTCGTCCCCGTGGGCCTGCTCCCCACCCGGTCCATGCCCCGCCCGAGTCTGCCGCTAGACGGCGAGGAAATCCGCCCCGTCGAGGTCATTCTCACCGCCGGGGGCCTGCTCGCCCACGCCTGAGCCCGAGCGGCTGCGCGGTCCTGCGCAGCCTCTCACCGGCGTTGGACCGTGCCCCGGACGACGCCGCGACCCGGCGGTGCCCTGACCGACCCCGTGCCGAGCGCGCTGGCCCTCTCCTGGGCCGTGGGATGATACCCCCATGCAGCGCCCGCTCGCGCGTCTCCTGCTCGCCGCGCTCGCCGGGCTCCTGGTGACGGGTGGGCTCGCGCTGACCGTGCGCCCCGTCCTCGGGCTCATTCCCGAGCACCAGGGGTTCTTGCGGGCCTACGCCGGGGTGCTCGTCGCCTACCTCGCCGTGAGCGCGGGCTTCGCCACCATCGGGGCCCTCAGCGCGGCGGCCCTGCCCCTGGCGGCGGTCGGCGTCTCGCCGCGCACCGGGCCGTACCGGGTGGGCGTCTCGCTCGCCGTGTCCGGGGGGGGGCTGGTCATCCCCGTCCTGCTGCTGTCGGTCGTCGCCGCCGTCTCGCAGGAGGGGGCGCTGGGGGGGGCCCTGAGAAACGGCAGCCTGATCCTGGCCCTGTGCGCCGCGGGGTACGGGCTGCTCTCGGGCCTCGTCCTGGGGCTGCTCACCGTGCGGCTGCGGCACCTGTGGCGTCCGGCGCTCGCGGGGCTGGCGGGCGCGCTCGCCGCGGGGGCGGTCTGCGGCCTGGCGCTCGAACTCGTCAACCCCAGGGCCGTGTTGCGGAGCGCGCCGGGCCTGGTGCTCCTCGTGTCGCTGGTCGTCCTCACGATTCACCTGGGGTGGGGTCTCGCCGTGCGCGGGGCGCTGGGCCGTCTGGCGGCGCTGGGCCGAAGAAAGGCCGCCGCCGGGCACCCGCTCCACGCCGCCGGGCGGGCCCAGGTGGCCCTCGTCGCCACGCTGGGCCTGAGCCTGCTCGGCAGCGTGGTCGCCTTCACCCGCACCCTGGGGGACTTCGTGACCGCCCGCCCGGCTGACCCCACGCCGTTGCGGGTGGCCCGCCCGCTGAACGTGCCCGGCTGCCCCGTCCCCACGGACGCGCTGGAACGGGCCGTCTGGGAGGTCTCCACCCGGGGCCGCCGACCCGACCTGTCCTGCCTCAACCGGATTCGACCGCTGATCCAGTTGCCGGGGGGCGCGGCGCCCGGTCCCGCCCGCAGCGGCTTCGACGACGTGGGGGCGCTCGTGGAGGGGGCCCGGCACGAGGTCCTCTTCACGACGATGCAGTGGGACGGCGGGCGGCTCAACCCCGGCTCGACCCTGGCCGGGGCCCTCGCCCGCCTGTACGCGCGGGTGAAGGCCGACCCCGCCGCCTTCCCGGACGGCGTGCGCGTGCGCGTCACGCTGGGCAACTACCCCGTGATCTCCACCTTCGAGTGGGGCGCGGAGGTCTGGACGGCCCTGGGGGACCTGCTCGCGGCGGGCGTGCCGCTCTCGGACCCCGCGCGGGAGTGGCGGGTCGAGCTGGGCAACTACGCGGGGACCTTCCCCCACAGCCACGTCAAGCTCGTCGCCATCGACGGCGAGACGCTCCTGACCGCCGGGTTCAACTACGCGTACGGGCACTACCCGCCGGGGCACCCGTCGGGCCGGGGCACCGGGCTCTACGACCTCGGGCTGGTGGCGCGCGGCCCGGTCGCGCAGGACGGGGTGAACGTCTTCGACGACCTGTGGGCGCGCAGCAAGGTCGTGGTGTGTGAGGGCCAGCCGCGCCCGGACGACGTTCGGCAGGCCTGCCGCCTCGGCGGGCTGGGGACGCCCCGCCACCCTGCCGCCGCGCGCCGGGCCGTTCCCGCCGGGGAGGCGCGCGCCTTCAGCCTGTACCGCCGGGAGGGATTCACCGGGGCGGACGAGGCGACGCTCGCCCTCCTGAACGCCGCGACCACCCGGATCGACCTGATGCACGTCAACTTCAGCATGGACCTGGGATGCATCGTGGCCGTGCTCAACCCGTCCCTGTGCACGGACCGCGACCGCCTCCCCTGGATGACGGCCCTGCTGGGGGCGATGGAGCGCGGCGTGAACGTGCGGCTGCTCACCGACGGGAGCGGCAGCCTGGGCTCCATCGAAAACCGCGTCGCCCTCGCCTACCTGAGGCGGGAGATGGCCCGGCGCGGCCTGCCGCCGTCCCGCTTCACCGCCCGCTGGTTTCCCGGCCCGGTCCATGCCAAGGCCGCGCTGATCGACCGCCGGATGCTGGTGGTCGGGTCCATGAACCTGCACCACTCCTCCTGGACCCAGGGCCTGCTCGGGCTGAACGAGGCCGTGCTCGCCACCAGCGACCCTGCCGGAGCGCGGGAATTTCAGGGGCTGTTCGAACGCTTCTGGGCCGAGGCCGAACCCGCCGCTCTCCCGGCCTTCCTGCAAGCCGGGGCCCCCTGACGGAGACCGTGCCGCGCGAGCCGACCCTCACCGCCGCGTCCCGGGGGCAGGGCGGAGAGGGGACGCCTCAATCTGTCCCCAGGCAGAAGGGACAGGCCCCGGGTGATCCGGTCTGTCCCTTCGCCCTGCCGTCCAGGTGCGGCGGGGTGTTCCCGTCCCCTGCGCTCGACGTTCAGGAGGGGACCCGTGGCCGCTCAGGCGCCCGGCCCGAAGATCAGGCGGTTGCCCGAGGGGTCGCGCACTTCCAGCCCGCCCTCGCCCCGGGTGGAGGGCACGCCCGCCGCCTGGAGATGCCCGGCCAGACGGTCCACGTCGGCGGCGCTCGGCAGCCCGACGTGAACGCCCAGCAGCCGGGCCGTGCCTTCGGGCGCGGGACGCCCCCCCTCGCTCTGCCAGGTGTTCAGGCCGAAGTGGTGGTGGTAGCCGCCGACGGAGATGAACAGCGCCCCCGGCCAGCGCGCGACGACATCGAAGCCCAGCAGCCCGCGGTAGAACGCCTCCGTGGCGGCGAGGTCCGTCACCCGCAGGTGGACGTGGCCCATGACGGTGCCGTCCGGAAGGCCCTGAAACGGCTCGTCCGCGCCGGGCTCGCCCAGCAGCCCGGGGAGGTCGATGGGGTCGGAGGCCATCTGCACCTGATCGAGGTTCCAGCGCCACTCGCTCCGGGGCCGGTCGCGGTAGACCTCGATGCCGTGCCCGTCGGGGTCGTTGAGGTAAAACGCCTCGCTCACGAGGTGGTCGCCCTGCCCGACGCGCAGGCCCGTTTCCGCCGCGTGCCGCACCCAGCGGGCGAGGTCCACGCGGGTGGGCAGCAGCACCGCGAAGTGGTACAGGCCGGGGGCGTTGCGGGAGGCGGGGCCCGCCCCGGGAAGCTCGGTCAGGCTCAGCAGGGGCCGCGTGGCCGTGCCGAGGCGGGCCGTGCCGCCCTGCCGTTCGAGCACGCCCATGCCGAGCACCTGCTCGTAGAAGGCGACGCTGCGCGCGAGGTCGGAGACGGTCAGCTCGGCGGCGCCGAGGGTGAGGTCGGGGTGCAGGCGGAAGGTGGGGGTGGCGGTCATGGGTCCTCCGGGGGGTGAGGGCAGGGCGGTGGGTGCGGGGCGTGGCCCCCAGGCGCGGCTCAGCTCAGCAGCTTCCAGGCGCTCACGAAGCCGGTGCCGAGCGGGCCCTGGAGGGTGATGCCCAGCAGGCCCAGCCCTTCGAGCTGCCGGGCGCGGGTGAGCCCACCCGCGTCGATGCCGCGCAGCCCGCCCGAGGTCACGAGGTCGATCACCTGCCGCTTGGCCCCCGCGTCGTCGCCCGCGACGAGCACGTCGAGGGGCTGACCGGCGACCTGCCCCTGCACCAGCGTACCCGCGAAGGTGGTGTTGAAGGCCTTGACGACCCGGCTGTCCGGCAGCAACCGCGCGAGGTCCTCGGCGGCGCTCGTGCCGGGCGCGGTGGCGAGGCCGTCGAAGCGGGCGTTCAGGGGATTGCTGATGTCCACGACCACCTTGCCCGCGAATTCAGTCTGGAACTGCCGGGCGAGGTCCTGCGAGGCGGTGTACCACGTGGCGAGGATCACCACGTCGCCCTGGAGGGGCTCTCCGAGGGTTCCCGCCTGGACGGTGGCGCCCGGGAAGGCCGCGCGCACCTCCTGCGCAAGTGCCTCAGCCTTTTCGAGTTGGCGGTCTTGCAGGGTGACGGTGTGGCCGCCGCGGGCGAGGGTGTGGGCGATCCCGCGCCCCATGTTGCCGGTGCCGATGACCGTGACGTTCATGGTGGTCCTCCGGTCGGGAGAGGGCGCGAGGGAGATCAGGCCTTGCGGCGGGCGAGCACGGCGTCCAGCGAGAGGCGCCCGGGGCCGGTCAGCGCCAGCGCCACGCTCGCGGCGAACAGGGCCAGCACGAACTCCACGCCGTTCGGGGCGAAGAAGCCGCCCTTGAAGTGGACCAGCACCATCGCGCCCAGCATGTTCAGGGCGAGCAGCACGCCCGCCGCGCGGGTGAACAGCCCCAGGATGAGCGCCGCGCCGCCGATCAGTTCGAGGGCCGAGACGAGCGGGGCCGTGAGCCCGGGCAGCGGGGCGCCCATCTGCGTGAAGGCGCCCGTCGTGCCGGGAATGCCGAACTCGAAGAATTTCTGGAGGCCGTGCGCGACGAAGATCACGCCGATCAGCACGCGCAGGACGGTGAGGCCGAGGTCGAACTGGGACGAACGCTGGGAGGCAGGGGTCAGGGTGGTCATCGGTGGTCTCCTTGTGGTGAGGGTATCTGTGGCAACGAGTATCGGGCGAGAAAAGGGGAGAGGGGAAGTTCAGCCGACCCCCTCGCCGTGGGCGGACGCCTCGCCGAGCAGGGCCAGGAGCTGCCTCAACTTCTGAGGACCGAGGTGGCCCAGTTGGGCGCGGTGGAGCCCCGCGAGGGGTTCGTCGAGGTCGGCCAGCATGGCCCGGCCCTTCTCCGTGATGCAGGTCAGGACGACGCGGCGGTCCTGGGTGCTGCGGACGCGGGTGACGAGCTCCTGCCTCTCCAGGCGGTCGAGCAGGCGGGTCACGTCCGAGTCGCGGGTGATCAGCCGCTCGCCGATCTCCCCGCAGGTCAGCCCGCCTTTCCCCGCGCCGCGCAGAATCCGCAGCACGTTGAACTGCGCCGGGCTCAGGTCGGCCCCCTTGAGCCGTTCGGCGGTCTGGGAGCCCAGGTCGGCGGCCAGGCGCTGCAACGTCAGGTAGACCTCGTGCTCCAGGCTGGCGAAGGCGGTACCGGGTCGGTTGGTCGGGGTGGGGGAGGACATCGGGAAGGCTCCTGTTCGTCGCCGAGCGACTGCCTAAAATATACTCGTTGGAACGAACTTCGTCAAGACATAGAGTCTGGTGTTTCGGGGAGAGGTCCGGAGGGGTGATCACCCCGGGGAACCCAGGCGTCCCCCCCTCCCTCACGAGGGCACCGCGGGCCGATCCTGGGCGCGGAGGCATGGAGGGAGCGCAGGTGCGGGAGCTGGCCGCGGTGACGACGGCGGCTTAAACATGGGTCTCCCTCGCTTTTGGTGACGCGGGCCGCCGGGTGCGGATACTTCGGGCATGGACCTCCAGTCCTGCCTCCCCGATCCCGAGCTGTTGACCCTCCGCTCCACCCACGACCAGCCCGAAG
>NZ_PNOR01000027.1 GCF_002869765.1 Deinococcus planocerae
CGGGGCGCGGCAACGCGGCCTCGCGCGGCGGCACCAACCCGGCGCGGCGCAAACCCGGCGAGCGGGCGGCGGGCGGCGAGGGGGCCTTTAACCCCGCCACCGGGCGCAAGGCCCCGCCCCGGGTGGCGAAAAAGCCCCTGCCCGAACTCAAGCGCGTGCAGCTCGACGCGCCGCCGCCGGGGACGGTCTTCCGCGACCGCGACGGCGGGGAGTTGACCTTCCCCGATTCCAGCCTCAAGCGGGTGGCCGCGCGCCTCCTGAGCGCGAGGAACAAGGCGTGGCGCTACCGACCCTTCTCCTTTCCCCTGTTCACCGAGCGGGGCAACGAGCAGACCTTCCACTTCGACTTCTACATCTACGACGCCGAGGACTCGGTGATCCGGCTGATCCTCGTCGTGCCCTTCGAGTCGCGCGAGGTGTGGGACCGCATCGGGCGCTTCAAGCGGCAGTACCCCATGTACACCTACGAGCTGTGGACACCCGAGCGGATGGCGCAGCTCGAGCGGCCCAGGGCGCAGCTCGGGTTCTGACGCGCGCCTCCCGCCCGACCCCCGCCTTCGAGCCCGTCTTCAAGGACAGCGGGGGGGGTGGGGGTGGCCTGTCAGGTTTGTGTAATTCACCTCGCCCGTGATCTGAACCGCTTTTGGTAGCGTTCCCAAAGATGGTGGGCGTCTTCCCGGAAGGCTGGGAGGTCGCCTCCCGCTTGTCTGTCTCCCCGTCAGCAACCGGGCCGCGTGCCCGTGGAGGATTCCTTGACTGCCCCCGAACCGACCGCCCCCTCACCCCTTGACACGACCACGCCCGCGGCGCGCGTGCGGCCCGGGAGCCCCTACCCCCTGGGCGCGACCTGGGACGGCAAGGGCACCAACTTCGCGCTGTATTCGGAAAACGCCACGGGCGTCGAGCTGTGCCTCTTCGACGACGGGGGCCGCGAGACGCGCTTCGACATCAAGGAGCAGACCGCCTTCGTGTGGCACGGCTACCTGCCGGGCGTGGGTCCGGGACAGCGCTACGGCTACCGGGTCCACGGCGAGTACGCCCCGGAGCGGGGACTCCGCTTCAACCCGAACGTGGTGCTCCTCGACCCTTACGCCAAGGCGCTGAGCGGGGTGGAGCGGCTGGAGGACGGCCTCTTCGGCTACGTGCCCGGCGGCGAGGACACCGTGATGCAGCCCGCCGAGCAGCGCGGCGTGCCCCTGGGCGTCGTGATCGACCCGGTGTTCAACTGGGTGGGCGACAAGAAGCCGAAGGTCCCCTTCCACCAGTCGGTGATCTACGAGACCCACGTCAAGGGCCTGACCATGACCCACCCCGACGTGCCCGAGGCGCTGCGGGGAACGTACGCGGGCGTGGCAACCGAGCCCATCTTGCGCTACCTCCAGGACCTCGGGGTGACGGCGGTGGAGTTCCTGCCGGTGCACCAGCACGTGGACGACCCCTTCCTCGTCGCCAAGGGGCTGACGAACTACTGGGGCTACTCAACCCTGAACTTCTTCGCGCCGGACGTGCGCTACTCCGCCGCCGCGCGCCGCGGGGACCCCGCCGGGGCCGTGCCCGAGTTCAAGAACATGGTGCGGGCGCTCCACGACGCGGGCATCGAGGTCATCCTCGACGTGGTGTACAACCACACCGCCGAGGGCAACCACCTGGGGCCCACGATGAGCTTCAAGGGCATCGACAATCCGACGTACTACCGCCTCGTGGCCGACAAGCCGCGTTTTTACTTCGACTACACGGGCACCGGGAACAGCCTGAACGTCCGGCACCCGCAGACCCTCCAGCTCATCATGGACTCGCTGCGGTACTGGATCACCGAGATGCGGGTGGACGGCTTCCGCTTCGACCTCGCCTCGACGCTGGCGCGCGGGCTGCACGAGGTGGATCAGCTCTCGGGCTTTTTCACGATCATCCACCAGGACCCGGTGATCAGCCAGGTCAAGCTGATCGCCGAGCCGTGGGACGTGGGGGAAGGCGGCTACCAGGTCGGCAACTTCCCGGTGAACTGGGCCGAGTGGAACGGCATCTACCGCGACGACATGCGCGCTTTCTGGAAGGGGGAGGGCGGGCTGGCCAGCGAGATCGGCTACCGCCTGACCGGATCGAGCGACCTCTACCAGCGAGACGGGCGCAAGCCCTCCGCCTCGATCAACTTCGTGACCGCCCACGACGGCTTCACCCTGCGCGACTCGGTGACGTACGAGGAAAAGCACAACGAGGCGAACGGCGAGGGGAACAAGGACGGCCACAACCACAACCTCACCTGGAACTGCGGCGTCGAGGGCGAGACGGACGATCCCGAGATCAACCGCCTACGCGCCCAGCAGCAGCGCAACTTCCTGGCGACGTTGTTGCTCGGCCAGGGCACGCCGATGCTGCTCGGCGGCGACGAGATCGGGCGCACCCAGCGGGGCAACAACAACGCCTACTGCCAGGACAACCCCATCAGTTGGTACGACTGGGACCACATCGACGCGGACCTGCTGGCCTTTACCCGGCGGCTGATCCGGCTGCGCAAGGCCCACCCGGCGCTGCACCGCCGCAAGTTCTTCTCGGGGCGGACCATTCGCGGCGCGGACGTGCGCGACATCGTGTGGCTCAGATACGACGGCAAGGAGCTGAGCGACGCCGACTGGAACAACCCCCAGACCCAATCCCTGGGGATGTTCCTCGACGGCGACGGCCTCGACGACGTGGACCCCGAGGGCCGGCCCGTGAAGGACGACGACCTGCTGCTGCTGCTGAGCTCGTCCTATATCGACCTCCCCTTCCGGCTGCCCAACCTCGACGACTGCGAGACCTGGGAGCTGCTCCTCGACACCGCCGACGACGGGGCGCGCGAGCGGGTGCCCGCCGGGGAGGAGACGACCCTGAGGGCCCGCAGCGTCAAGCTCTACCGCTGCAAGCGCGACTGAAGGCGGGAAAAGGGGGCCGTGGACGGGCCAAGCGTGCCCGCCTCGGCCCTCTGTGCGGTCTGTTCCCGGCGGCCCTTTCCCGTGACCCGGCTTGACCCTCCTCTCACGGCCTGAGCGGCCCCGCCTCACTACGCTGAATCGTTTGCCTCCACCCCCGACGGGTGTGGGGTCCTCAAGGAGTTGCCCATGACGACGCCGACCTCTGAACCGACGGCCCCGGTCTCCGCCGACGCCCCCGCCCCCCAACTGGGCGCCCACCTTCTTCCGGACGGGAACGGCACGCGCTTCCGGGTCTGGACGACCACCGCCCGCGAGGTCGCCGCCCGCGTGAACGGCGCGGACCACCCGCTGCGGCCCCTCGGGGGCGGGATCTTCGAGACGAGGCTCCCCGTCGGCGCGGGGACCCGCTACAAGTTCGTGCTGGACGGTCAGGCGTGGCCCGACCCCTACGCGCGCTTCCTGCCGGGCGGCGTCCACGGCGAGGCGGAGGTCGTGGACCTGGACGCCTACAGGTGGAAGAACACCGATTGGCGCGGCCTCCCGCTCGGCGAGTGCGTCTTCTACGAGCTGCACGTGGGCACCTTCACGCCGGAGGGGACCTACCGGGCGGCGATGGCGCGGCTGCCCGACCTCGCGGACCTCGGAGTGACCGCCGTCCAGCTCATGCCGCTGGCGACCTTTCCGGGCACGCGCGGCTGGGGGTACGACGGGGTGGCGCTGTCTGCCCCCTATGCCCCCTATGGCCGACCCGAGGACCTGATGGCCTTCGTGGACGCCGCGCATGGGCTGGGGCTCGCCGTCTTCCTCGACGCCGTGTACAACCACTTCGGGCCGGACGGGAACTATCTGGGCGTCTACAGCCCGGGATACTTCACCAAGCGGTTCCACACCCCCTGGGGCAAGGGCCTGGACTACGCCGAGCCCCACATGCGGCGGCTGATCGTCGAGAGCGCCCGGATGTGGCTGCGCGACTACCGCTTCGACGGGCTGCGGCTCGACGCCACCCAGGAGATGCAGGACGACTCGCCCACCCACATCCTGCGCGAACTCGCGGACGAGGTGCACGCGCTCGGCGGCACCCACCTCCTCCTCGCCGAGGACTACCGCAACCTGCCCGAACTCGTGACCGACCATCACCTCGACGGCATGTGGGTGGACGACTTCCACCACGTCCTGCGGGTGACGGTGGCGGGCGACCGCGACGGCTACTACCGGTATTACGAGGGGGGCGCGGCGGCGGTGGCGAACGTCATTGGCCGCGGCTGGGTCTACGAGGGCCAGGCGTGGGAGCAGGAGGGCGCCCCGCGTGGCAAGCCCGCCGACGCGCTGAACTCGCCCTCCTTCGTGTACTTCCTCCAGAACCACGACCAGGTGGGCAACCGGGCGGTGGGGGACCGGATTCACCACCTGGAGCACGTCACGCCCGCCCTCTTCCGGGGCGCCTCCACCCTGCTGCTGAGCCTGCCGACCACGCCGCTGCTGTTCCAGGGGCAGGAGTGGCTGGCCTCGGCGCCTTTCCCCTTCTTCAGCGACCACCACGGGGAACTGGGCGTGCTCGTCTCCGAGGGCCGCAAGCGCGAGTTCGCCGCCTTCGAGGGCTTCGGGGGGGACACGGTACTCGACCCCCAGGCGGAGGCGACCTTCAGGCGGGCGAAACTGGACTGGAGCGAGCGCGGGGAGGGTGAACACGCGCGCACTCTGGCTCTGTACCGCGACGTGTTGAGGCTGCGACGGGAGGACCCGGTGCTGAGGGACCGCGAGCGCCGCAACCTCACTGCCGGGAACGTGGGCGACGTGCTGTGGGTCCGGCACGAGACCGAGGAAGGCGAACGCGCGCTGCTGTGGAACCTCGGACAAGCGACGCTCGATCCCCGGGTCCTCCTCCTCTCGCTCGACCTGCCCTCCGCCGTCCTCTTCCACTCGGAGGGCCGCGAGGACGTCACCCTGGCCCCCGGTGAGGCCGTGCTCCTGAGGTCCCAGCCATGACCCAGGTGCTCGAAGCCCCCTCACAAACTTCGTCGTTTACCCCACACCTTCCCTCCTCCACCTACCGCCTCCAGCTCCACGAGGGTTTCGACTTCGCGGCGGCGCGGCGGGTGCTGCCCTACCTGCGGCGGCTGGGCGTCACCGACGTGTACCTCTCCCCGGTCTGGACGAGCACGCCGGGCTCGACCCACGGCTACGACGTGACCGACCACGCGGAGGTCAACCCGAGACTCGGCGGCGAGGCGGGATTGCGGAAGTTGGCCGACCGGGCGCACGAACTTGGGCTGCGCTTGATCGTGGACTTCGTGCCGAACCACATGGGCATCCAGGGCGGGCACAACCGGTACTGGGAGGACGTGCTCATGCACGGGCGGGCGAGCCGCTACGCGCACTTCTTCGACATCTCGTGGCAGCCCCTCAAGCGGGCGCTGGAGAACAAGGTGCTGCTGCCGACCTTGGGCGACCAGTACGGGCGGGTGCTCGAACGGGGCGAACTCAAGCTGGAGCGAGGCGGGGGCCGCTTCTTCCTGCGCTACTGGGAACGGCGATTGCCGATCTCGCCCCGCAGCCTCGCCGCGCTGCTCGCCCAGGTGGCGGGGCGCCTCTCTCCGGGAGACGACCACGCCGAACTCGCCTCTATCGCCCGGGCGGCGGCGAGCCTGCCGCGCTCGACCTCCTCGGAACTCACCGACGCCGACCGCCTCGCCCGCGCGGAGGAGGTGGACGTGATCGCCCGCCGCCTCGCCACCCTCACGGAAGCGTCCAAGACGGTGCGGGAGGCGCTGGACGGCGTGCTGGAGACGGCCAATGCCGACCCGGCCCTCCTCGATTCCCTCATTCAGGAGCAGAACTACCGCCTGGCCTCCTGGCGGGTGGCCGCCGAGCAGATCAACTACCGCCGCTTTTTCGACATCAACGACCTCGCGGCGCTGCGCATGGAGGACCCGCGCGTCTTCACCTGGGCGCACGCCAAACTCTTCGAGCTGGTGCGGGACGGCGTGGTCTCCGGCGTGCGGCTCGACCACACCGACGGGCTGTACGACCCCGCCGGGTATTTCCGGGCGCTGCAACAGGGGGCCGCGGGGGCGCTGGGCCTGCCCGCCCCGGGGGAGGACGCCCCGCGGGAGGCGCTGCCCTTCTACGTCGTGGCGGAGAAGATTCTGGAGCCCGGCGAGCGGCTGCCCGAAAGCTGGATGGTCCACGGCTCGACCGGGTACGACTTTCTGGCGCAGTTGAACGGCGTCTTCGTGGACGGCGCGAACGAGGAGGAGATCACGGCGATCTACCGCCGCTTCAGCGGGGACCGCGAGACCTACCCCGAGCACCTGTACCGGGGCAAGTCCCACATCCAGCGCGTGTCGCTGCCCGGGGAGGTCAACGTTCTCGCCGAGCACCTGGAGCGGCTGGCGGAAGCCGACCTGCGTTTCCGGGACTTCACCCTGAGCGCCCTGCGCGAGGTCATCCGCGAGGTGATCGCCGCCTTCCCGGTATACCGCACCTACGTGCGGGCAGACGGCTCACGCGAGCCCGGCGACAACGCCAAGATCGAGCAGGCGATCCGGGACGCCAAAGCCCACAGCCGCCGCCAGAGCCGCGACCTCGACCCCTCCCTCTTCGACTTTCTGGAGGCGGTCCTCAAATTGGGCGCGCCGGACGAGGCCACCCGTGAGCGCTACGCCGACTTCGCCCTCAAGTTCCAGCAGCTCACGGGCCCGGTGACGGCGAAGGGAGCGGAGGACACGGCCTTTTACCGCTACGGACGGCTGCTCTCCCTGAACGAGGTGGGAGGCGACCCGGCGCACTTCGGCACGCCGCCGAAAGCTTTCCACCTGGCGGCGCGTGAGCGGGCGGAACGCTGGCCGGGCGCCCTGCTCGCCGGGAGCACCCACGACACCAAACGCGGGGAGGACACGCGGGCCCGCATCAGCGTCCTGTCCGAGCTGCCGCAGACGTGGGCGGCGTACCTCAGCGGGTGGCTGCCCCTGGTCCGCACGCTGGAAACGCGGACGGACCTGGGACCTGCGCCCTCCGCGCTCGACGTGTACGCCCTGCTGCAAACGGCGCTGGGCGCGTATCCGCTGGACGGCAGGCTCGACGGGTACGCCGACCGCCTGAGCGCCTACCTGCTCAAGGCCGCCCGCGAGGCCAAGCTGCGCACGAGCTGGGCCGCCCCCGACGGAGAGTACGAGGCGGCGCTGGACCGCATGGTGCGTGGGGTGCTGGAAAGCGAGCGGTATCTGGAGGACCTGCGCGAGCTGCACGCCCGCATCAGCCCCTACGGCGCGCAAAACGGCCTCTCGGCGACGCTCGTGCGCCTGACCGCCCCCGGCGTGCCCGACACGTACCAGGGCTCGGAAGGCTGGAACCAGAGCCTCGTGGACCCCGACAACCGCCGCCCGGTGGACTACCCCTGGCGCACGCGGACGCTCGCCCGCATCGAGCGGCGGCACGCGGAGAACGGGCTCAAGCTCGCCACCGACCTCCTTTCCGGGTACGAGGACGGCGGGGTCAAGCTCCTGGTGAGCTGGGCCGCCCTCCAGGCCCGGGCCGCGCACCCAAACCTTTTCGGGCGCGGCAGCTACCGTCCTCTCGGTGCGGGTCGTCACCTCCTCGCTTTCTCCCGCGAGCACGGGGACGAGGTGGCCGTCACCGTCGCGCCCCGGCTGGTGTGTAGCCTGACGCGGGAGAAGACGGCGTGGGCGCTCGGCGAGGTGTGGGGCAACCGCCAGCTCACCCTCCCCCGCCCTGGCACCTACGAGAACGTGCTGACGGGCGAGCGCGTGCGGGTGCGCGGCGAGAAGATCGCGCTGGCGAAGGTGCTGGAGGACTTCCCGCTGGCGCTGCTCGTGCGGCGCTGACTTGAGAGGGCGTTCAGGTTTCCTCCACGAACCCGCTCTGGCCGGGACGAACGCCGGGAACCTTTGACCGCCCCTCCCCGTATCCTGAGGTGTATGCAAATCACTGCCACCCGGACAGAAAACCTGGTCCGTACCTTTATGGCGCGGACGTACTCGTGGATGGCGGCGGGGCTGGCCCTGACCGCCGGGGTCGCCTACCTGACCGCCCAGAACGAGGGGCTCGCCTCGCAGGTGATGGCCCTCCGCTTCCCGCTGATCATCGCCCAGCTCGTGCTGGTGTTCGTGCTCGCCGGGCTGGCGCAGCGGCTGCCGAGCGCCGTCGCGGGGCTGCTCTTCATCGCCTACGCCGCGCTGACGGGCCTGACGTTCAGCGCCCTGCTCTTCGTCTACAGCCCCGCCGCGGTCACTGCCGCCTTCCTGACGACCGCCGGGACCTTCGGCGCGATGAGCGTGGTGGGTTTCGTGATCAAGCGCGACCTCAGCGCGCTGGGCCGCTTCTTCCTCTTCGCCCTGATCGGCCTCCTGATCGCCATGATCGTGAACATCTTCGTGGCAAGCAGCGTGCTTACGCTCGGCATCAGCGTGATCGGCGTGCTGCTCTTCGCGGGCCTGACCGCCTACGACACCCAGATGCTGCGCAACCTCGCGCTGAGCGGCATCAGCGGCGAGATGGCCGAGCGCGCGGCGATCAACGGGGCGCTGGCGCTGTACCTCGACTTCATCAACATGTTCCTCTTCATCCTGCGCCTGTTCGGGATCGGCGGCGGGCTGAGCAGCAGCAGCGACTGAGCGGGGCTAGAAGCTGTTTCAACCGTTCGAAGTCAACGAGTACCCGTACCGAACTGGTGCGGGTTTTTTGTTGCTTACCCGAGAAGTCAGTTGCAAATGACAATCCCACGCGGCTTGGCGACTCGATAACCACGGCCAAACGGTAGCATGGGCTCGTGCCCCTGCCTGAACTCATACCCTTAGTGCAGCCCGCTGCGGAAGCTGCCAAGAGTGCTTTTAATTGGTCCACTATCGCCCCAGTTGCGACAGGCGCTTTGATAGCTCTACTGGGTGTTTCACTTACTACTTATGTAAGCTATGTTCTGAAAAATAGAGAGCTTGATAGACAAGATAAGACTTTGTATAAGCAAAGAGTGTATGAATCCTCCGATAAACTGATAGAATCCTTGAGTCGCGTGAATAAAGAGTATGTAGATTGGCTTATACATCATAGCGATGTCGTAGTTACCTTTTCAACAGCTAATGTATTCTATAATATCTATATTACTAAAGAAGGCGCAGAGGGGCTGTTGTCGGAAACCATAAAAAGCTATGCGCTAGCAGCCGAGAGGGAAGAATTGGAACTGAGGCGAAGTTCAATTATGTCAAAGATGCTTGCCAGAAGCAGCACGGATTTGAGACATATTATTCTATGGTTTGATGATAAGGGGCTGCTAGAGGAATATCGTGATTTCTTACAAAAATCTGCCGCGCAAAACCAAACGCAATTAACACATTATTATCTTCTGGTATCATCCTTAACATCTAGAAGGGCCGGTCATCCAGAGGACACGATAATAAGGAGGGATATTAATAGAGAAAAACTTAGTGACTACAGGGACAAGTCTTTAGAGGGAATCAATGAGACTATAAGGGAGGTAGGCAGTAGAACAGAGACAATCATTCAGCAGGTAAAGAGGGAATATACACGTTCAGAGGGTATAACACGTAAAAAAGCGAAGGTTTGGGATAGGCGTAGACGTTAATCTCACTTGGAGATGGTCCCGCCCAGGGTGGAGAAATATCAGCAGCCACTTTCCTCATATCTACTAACCTGAACAGCACCGATTGAGCGGTGCAAAGGGAAAGGTGCCAGATGCAGGATGTCCGGCCCCTCCTCTTTCGTGTCGGCCCCTACCGCACGCCGCTAAGCTTGAGCCAGTAGTAGTCGTACTTGCCGAGGATCATGGGGTACGGCCCCTCGCCCACGGGCGGGAAGTGGCTGCCGCCCGCGAGGGTGACGGGCCGGCGCCCGACGTGCCCGGCGAGGTCGAGCAAGGCCGCCTGGGCGTTCCCGGCGAAGTTGCTGACGATGAGGAGGGTCTCGTCGCCGTGGGTGCGGGTGAAGGCGAGGACGGCGGGGTTGCCGGTCTCGACGAAGGTGAGGTCGCCGTGCGCGAAGGCGGCGTTGTGGCGCCGGAGTTCGAGCTGGCGGGACACCCATTTGAGCAGGCTGCTGGGGTCCTGCTCCTGGCTGTTCACGTTGACCCGCTGGTAGCCGTAGACGGGATCGCTGATGGGCGGGAAGAAGCACAGCTCGGGCGCGGCGGTGGAAAAGCCCCCGTTGACCCCTGCGTTCCACTGCATCGGGGTGCGCACGCCGTTGCGGTCGGCCAGCGAGAGGTCGTCGCCCATGCCGATCTCGTCGCCGTAGTACAGAATCGGGCTGCCGGGCAGGGCGAGGAGGACGGTGGTGAGCAGTTCGATGCGGCGGCGGTCGTTGTCGAGCAGCGGCGCGAGGCGGCGGCGGATGCCCACATTGATCTTCATGCGCGAGTCGGGCGCGTAGGCCGCGTACATGAAGGCCCGCTCGTCGTCGGTGACCATCTCCAGCGTCAGCTCGTCGTGATTGCGCAGGAAGGTCGCCCACTGCCCGAAGGACGGGATGGAGGGCAGGCGGTCCATGATCTGCCGGATGCTCGTCGTGTCCTCCCGCTTGAGGCTCATGTAGAGCCGGGGCATCACCGGAAAGTTGAAGCACATGTGGAACTCGGGCTCCCCCTCGCTCCCGAAGTACTCCACCACGTCCTCGGGCCATTGGTTCGCCTCGGCGAGGAGCAGGCGGCCCGGGTACTCGGCGTCTACCACCCGGCGCATCTCCCTGAGGATCGCGTGCGTCTCGGGCAGGTTCTCGCAGTTCGTCCCCTCGCGCTCGATCAGGTACGGCACCGCGTCCACCCGGAAGCCGTCGATGCCGAGGTCGAGCCAGAAGCGGGCGGCCTGCATGATCTCGGCGAGGACGGCGGGGTTGTCGTAGTTGAGGTCGGGCTGAGACGAGAAAAAGCGGTGCCAGTAGTACTTGCCGCACATCTCGTCGCGCGTCCAGTTGCTCGTCTCGGTGTCGGTGAAGATGATCCTGGCCCCCGCGTATTCGGTTCCCGTCTCGCTCCAGACGTAGTAGTCGTGGTACTCGTTCGGCGTGCCGTCGGGGAGCACGGGCCCGCGCCGCGCCGCCTGGAACCACGGGTGGTCGGAGGAGGTGTGGTTCGTCACGAAGTCGCCGATCACCTTCAGACCCCGGGCGTGCGCCTCGCGCAGGAAGACCTTGAAGTCGTCCAGCGTGCCGAGGTCGGGGTGGATGCCCACGTAGTCGGCCACGTCGTAGCCGTCGTCGCGCAGGGGGCTGGGGTACCACGGCAGCAGCCACAGGCAGTCCACCCCGAGGTTCTTGAGGTAGTCGAGGCGACCCGTCAGGCCCGGAAAATCGCCCTTGCCGTCGCCGTTGCCGTCGGCGAACGTGCGGACGGAGAGTTCGTAGAAGACGGCGCTCTTGTACCAGTCGGGGACGGCGGGCTGCACGGCGGCTTGCGTCATGGCGCGCAGTCTAGGGCCCCACCTGGAAATGCTGCCAGGGGGAGGACAGACGCCACACCGCCGGTCCGCAAAACGTGATAAAGATTTATCATTATGATTCGCGGCGACAACCGGACGGAACACGACCACATGACGCAGAGGGGGCCGTCCCCCCTCGGGCGCGGCGCTCTCGCCAGCCTGCTCCTGATCCTGGGGACGGGCACGGCCTCGGCGGCGCCCCTGCCCGTGAGCGCGACGACGACGATCATGGCGGACTTCGTGCGGGCCGTCGGGGGGAGCCGGGTGAGCGTGAATGTGATCGTGCCCGCGGGCGGCGACACCCACAGTTTTCAGCCCACCACCGCCGCCATTCGCGGGCTCGCGGGGAGTCGCGCCCTCTTCGCCAACGGGGCGGGGCTGGAACCCTGGCTCCCGAAGCTGAGGGCCGCCGCGCCGAGGGTACCTGTGACGGAGCTGACGGCGGGCCTGAAGTTGCACGAGGCCGAGCACGAGGAACACGGGGAGGCGGGCCACGGGGGGGAACACGGCCACGGCGACCGCGATCCCCACGCCTGGTGGGACCCGACGCTCGCCGCCGGGTACGTGCGGAGTGTCCAGACGGTCCTCACACGCCTCGACCCCGCCGGAAAGGCGACGTACGCGAAGAACGCCGCCGCCTACCAGAAACAACTTCAGGCCCTCGACGCCTACGCGAAAAAACAGTTTGCTACCGTGCCCGCCGCCCGGCGCAAGATCGTCACCAATCACGACAGCCTGCACTACCTCGCCGAGCGTTACGGCCTGACTGTCGTCGGCGCCGTCATCCCCGGCCTCGGCACCGAGCGCGAGCCGAGCGCGCGTGAACTCGCCGCCCTCGTGGGAGCGGTGAAGAAGAGCGGCGCCCGCGTCATCTTCACCGAGAACACCGTGAACGCCCGCCTCGCCCAGACCCTCGCCCGCGAGACCGGCGCGACCATCGCCCCGCCCCTCTACACCGACGCCCTGGGACCCAAGGGCAGTGCAGGCGACACCTTCTTGAAGGCGTTCCGGGCGAACGTGGACACGATGGTGCGGGCGCTGCGCTGAGGGGGTCGGGGGGTCGAGTCAAGCTCCGGCTTCTCGACTCCTGACTCCTCGACTCCTCGACCGCTCTTGATTCCAGCCTCGCAATATCAACCCTCTTCGCGCTATCCTCCCCCGATGCTTGGGGTGGAGAATCTGACGGTGCGGTACGGCTCGCACACGGCGCTGGAGGGGGCGACGGTGCGGTTCGCGCCGGGCAGCTTCACCGCCGTGATCGGGCCGAACGGGGCGGGCAAGAGCACGCTGCTCAAGACGGTGGTGGGGCTGAACGTGCCCTCCTCCGGGCGGGTGAGCTTCGGGGAAGGGGGAAGCGCGCGGGATGACGTGGCGTATGTGCCGCAGCAGCAGACGCTCGACTGGGCCTTTCCCGTCACCGTCTGGGACGTGGCGATGATGGGCCGCACCGGTCGGGTGGGCTGGCTGCGCTGGCCGACGCGCGCAGACCGCGAGCGGGTGGCGGACGCCTTGCGGCAGACCGGCGTGTACGAGCTGCGCGGACGGCACATCGGGGCGCTGAGCGGCGGGCAGCGCCAGCGGGTGCTCCTCGCGCGGATGCTCGCGCGGGACGCCCGGGTCCTCCTCCTCGACGAGCCGCTGACCGGGGTGGACGCCGCCACGCAGGAGCAACTGATGGCCTTGCTTCGCACCCAGGCCGACGCGGGACGGGCCGTCGTGATGGTCACCCACGACCTGGAGCAGGCGCGGCGCTGGTGCGACCACCTCGTCCTCGTCAACCGCCGGGTGATTGCCGACGGCACGCCGGAGGAGGTCTACACCCCGCACAACATCGAGGCGACCTTCAGCTCCAGCCACCTCGGGCACACCCACGCGGAGGCGTGATGGGGGGCGCAGTTCGCCGAGTCGAGGGGTCCAGAAGTCGAGGAGTCGAGGTCCCTCTCTGCCTCCGCTCGACCCCATGACCCTCATGACCTGGCTCACCGACCCCCTCCAGTTCGACTTCTTCCTGCGCGCGCTCGCGGCGGTCGCCCTCGTCAGCGTTCTGTGCGCGCTCGTGGGCGCGTGGGTGGTGCTGCGGGGGCTGAGCTACATCGGGGACGCGATGAGCCACGCGGTCTTGCCGGGCATCGTGGGGGCGTTCCTGACGGGGGGGAATCTGCTTCTCGGGGCACTCGTCGCCGCCGTGCTCACCGCGCTCGGCATCGGGGCGGTGAGTCAGCGGGGCGGGCTCAAGCAGGACAGCGCCATCGGCATCGTCTTCGTGGGGATGTTCGCGCTCGGCGTGGTGATGCTCTCGCGGGCGTCCACCTTCACCACCGACCTGACCAACTTTTTGATCGGAAATCCGCTGGGCGTCACGCCGGGCGACCTGTGGGGGGCGCTCATCGTCACGCTGGTCGTGGGGGGCATCCTGACCGCCGTACAGAAGGAGTTGCTGCTCGCCTCCTTCGACCCCACCGAGGCGCGGGCCATCGGCCTCCCGGTGCGGACGCTCGAAAGCCTGCTGCTCATCCTGATCGGGCTGGTCGTCGTACTGACGGTGCAGCTCGTGGGCACCACGCTGAGCGTGAGCCTGCTGATCACGTCGAGCGCCGCTGCCCGGCTCCTGGCGCGCAGCCTCCGGAAGATGATCCTGCTCGCCGCCGCGCTCGGCGCCCTGGGGGGCGTGACTGGGCTGTACCTGAGCTACTACCTCGACACAGCTCCCGGCGCGACCATCGTGCTTGTCAACACGGCGGTTTTTCTGGTGGCGCTGGCCTTCCGGCGACGGGAGAACTGAAAGGGAGCCGAAGTAGGAGGCCCCGGCCCTCCTGGCTTTCCTACTCGCCCGCCGCCGAGATGTACTCCCACATCGCCTGCATCTCGGGGGTCATGCGGCGTTCGTACCCGCGGTTCAGCCCGTCCTGAATGTCCTGCCGACCGCCCGTGAACTCACGCACGAGGGCGTGCCAACACTGCGCCAGAGCCTTCACCCTCGGGTCCGTCGGGGGCGTGCCGCGTTCCATCTCGTTCAAGACCTCGGTCATCAGTTCGGGCCACTCGCGCTGCACCTCCAGGGTGCGGGTCTGGCCGACCGTCTCCGCCCGCCCGCGCAGGTAGGCCATCTGGCCCTCGTCGAAATTCTCAGCTCCGTCCCCGCCGACCTCGCGGGCCGTCTCCAACATGTGGTCTACTTTCTCCCGGTTCCGCTCGTTCATCCGAATCACCTCCATGAGTTCCGCCCAGGTGGGCTGCCCCGCACGTTCCAGCCGCCGCAGCCGGGCGAGGTACGCCTGCTCCTCCCGCACGCGCGCCTCGACTTGTGCGATGTGCCGCCGCAGCAACCCGGCGGGGTCGTGACCCGGGTCGTCCAGCACGTGCCGGATGGCTTCCAGGCTCAGGCCAAGCGCCTTGAGGGCCTGAATCTGCCACAGCCGCTCGGCGTCCAGGCGGGAGTACAGGCGGTGTGCGCCGCTCGTGCGCTCCCCCGGCGTGAGCAGGCCCAGCGCGCCGTAATGGCGCAGGGTCCGGACGCTCAGGCCCGTCTGGCGGGAGAGTTCGCCGATCTTCACGCGCATCTCCGTCCTCCCAGCACCTACCCTAGAACCTGACGCGGCGGGAGGTTCAAGCTCGGCAAAATGGCTTACCCGGTGGGAAGCGGGGGTAGGCTGACGGCAACGGTCCGGGTTGCCCGGCGTTCGGCCCTCCCCCTCTCAACGGAGTCTTGTCCTTGCGTCCCCTCCCCCTGTAATCCGGCTTGAGCCCCGGCCCCGCGCGGCGAGGGGGCCGCTCGCCCGCAGGGAAACGGTGTTCGCAGGGGGAACGTGTGCTTTTACAACTCAGAGGGGTCGCCCGCGTGTTCGGCGACCGAGCCGTCTTCACGGATGTGGACCTGGAGGTCGGCGGGGGCGAACGCCTCGCGCTCGTCGGGGAGAACGGCGGCGGGAAAACCACGCTGCTGCGCGCGATGGCGGGCCTGGACGCGCCCGACGCCGGAACGGTGACGCGGACGGGCCGGGTGGCGTACCTCGCCCAGCACGCGGCGGGGAGTGGGGGGACGGTCCTCGGCGCCGTGACGCCGGAAGAATTGCAGGTGGCGCGACGGGACTTTGGCGCAGCCTCGGCGAGGTTGGCAGACGGCACGGACGCGGCCCTCCACGCCTTCGCCGACGCCGAGGAGGCCTTCCGCGCGGCGGGCGGGTACAGCTTCGAGGTCCGGGCCGCCGAGGTGCTGGGCGGGTTGGGGCTCACGCCGGGCGCCTCCACCGCCCAACTATCGGGAGGGCAGATGCGCCGGGTGATGCTGGCCCGGTTGCTCCTCTCTCCCGCCGACCTCTTCCTGCTCGACGAGCCGACGAACCACCTCGACGCGGAGGGCGCGGCGTGGCTGGAGGGTTGGATTCGGGACTCGGAGGCCGCCTTCGTCTTCGCCAGCCACGACCGGGCGGTTCTGGATACGGTGGCGACCCGGACGGCGGAACTGGAACGCGGGGGGCTCACCGTCTACCCCGGCGGCTACTCGGAGGCGATGGCGGTGAAGGCGACCCTGCGGGAGGCGCAGACGCGCGATTACGCGACGTACCGGCGCAAGCGCGAAGCGCTGGACGAGGAGCGGCGGCGGCAGGCCAGCATCGGTTCGGTGAAGGAAAACCGCCGCCGGGCGCGGGACAACGACAAGTTCCTGTCCAGTCACAAGGCGGGGCGAGCGCAGCAGATCCACTCGGCCCGGGCACAGGCGATGCAAAAGCAGATCGACCGCCTGGACGAACAGGCCGGAGCGAAACCCTACCAGGACCGCCGCACCCTTCGTCTCGACCTGCCGGAGGCCCCCCCCGGCCCCTCCGAGGTCCTGACAGCCCGCGACCTCACCGTCGTGCGCGGTGGGCGGGAAGTGCTCTGTAACCTGCGGCTGGACGTGCGCCGGGGCGAGCGCATCGCCCTGACCGGGCCGAACGGCGGCGGGAAAAGCACCCTCCTGGCCGTCCTCCTCGGCACCCTGCCCTCCACGGGCGAGGTGCGGCGCGGGCAGGGCCTCACCGTCTACGCGGCGGGTCAGCACGGCGAGGAACTGGCGGGGCTGGAGACGGTCGCGGACGCGCTGCTGGCCGCCAACCCGGCCCTCACGCCGCACCAGCTCCACGAGGTCGGGGCGCAGGTGGGGCTGCCGGGCGGCCCGGCCTTTCCGCTCGCGGGGCTGTCGGGGGGGCAGCGGACACGGCTCAGCCTCGCACGGCTGGGGGTGACGCGGGCGCAACTCTTCGTGCTGGACGAGCCCACCAACCACCTCGACATCCGGGCGATTGAGGCGCTGGAGGCCCTGCTCCTTGCCTTCCCGGGCACCATCCTGCTCGCCAGCCACGACCGCGCCCTCGTGGGCCGGGTGGCGACGCGGGTGTGGGACGTGCGGGGCGGGCGGGTGACGGAGGTGCCGGGTTGAACGTCAGCCGCTCCGGTCGCCCTCCCCCGGGTCGTGCCGCGCGCACAGGAGCCGCACGTTTTCGGGTGTGGCCCCTGCCGAGGGCCGGAGGAGAGCGAAGTGCAGGTCCTCGTCCGCGCCGCACTCCACACACCTCCCGCCGTCCCGGTTCCACACGGCGAGCTTGACCCAACCGGGAACCACGCGCCGACTCTCGGGGGGAGGGGGCGCGGGGCTCACGTCATCTTCCACGCCCGGCACGGCCTCCAGGCGGAAGACGAAGACGTGGCGGGTGCCGTCGTGCTCCTGGGCGGCGTCCACGAGATGAAAGACGCCGTTGTCGGTCCAGACACCGGGGCGCAACTTCTCGTACACCCGCACCCGCTCGGGCGGCGCCTCCCCGGCCCGCGCGGCGAGGGCGGCCCCGAAGAAGAGGCCGTTTTGGGTGAGCTGGCCGTTCGGGGTCTGGAGGGGCTGGTCCACCGTCTTGGGATCCTGGCCGCCCGTCCTGGGGCGCGGCGCGTCGTGGCCCTCGTAGAGCAGCACCGTGCCGTCCCCACTCAGCTCGTCGCGGTAGGGGGCGCCGGGGCGCACCGACATCAGCAAGACGCTGTGCCCGCCCCGCACCCGGAAGTTCATGCCGCGCCGCAGGGACACGCCCTCGCGCAGGCACATCTCCGAGTGGCTCAGGACGCGGCTGGACATGCGCGGAGGCTAGCAGGTCAACCCGGAGTGAGCGGGCCCACAGCCTTCCCTTGAGACAATGAGGTCCGAACAAGGAAAACCGCCCCCCGAAGGAGGCGGCTGAGGGCTGAGAACTGACCGCTTCAGTAGAACTTGGCGATGCGGTCCACGCTGTGGCGGTGGTGCGGGAAGCCTTCCTCGGCGCGCTTGCCGACCGGCAGCAGCCCGGCGAACTGCACGTGGGCGGGCAGGCCCAGAATCTCGCGCACCTTCGCGGGATCGAAGCCGAGCATGGGCACCGTGTCGTAGCCCAGGCCGCGGGCGGCGACCATCAGGAAGCCGAAGGCGATGTTCGCCTGGGCGAGGCCCCATTGGCCCCGCTGGGCCTCCTCCTGCGCGCCGAACACGCGGTCGAAGGTCTGGCGCTGGCCGGTGCGGCCCTGCTCGCCCATGCCGGGGTGGGCGGTCTCCTCGACCGTCTGGAGGGTGTCCTCCATGTCGCTGTACACCACGATCACGGCGGGGGCATTCGTGATCTGCCCCTGGCCGTAGGCGGCCTCCTGGAGCCGTTCCTTGAGCTGCGGGTCCTGCACCACGGCGAATCGCCAGGTCTGGGCGTTCCACGCGCTCGGGGCGAGGCTCGCCAGGCGCAGGATCTCGCGCAGGTCGTTCTGATCAAGGGGTTCTTGCACGAAGTTGCGGATGCTGCGCCGGGTCTCGATGGCTTCGGTGGCGCTCAGCGGGCGGGTCTGCGTAACCGTCATGGGCATATGGTATTACCAAGCGCTTTGAAAAGTCAAGCGGTGTGATTGACCTTCCACTTTGTCCACCCGTAAGGTGTACAGTAGGGGGCATGAGCACCGCACACACTGGTTTTTGCCCGGTCTACCGGGCCATCGGCGTGTTGCAGGAGAAGTGGGTGCTGCACATCGTCCGGGCGCTGCTGGACGGCGAGAAGGGGTTCAACGAACTCGCCCGCGCCGTCGGCGGCTGCAACAGCGCCACCCTCACGCAACGCCTGGAACACCTGGAGAGCCTCGGGCTGATCGGCAAGCGCACCGAGGAGACGCAGGGCAAGCTCGCCCGCAGCGTCTATACCCTGACCCCCGCCGGACGCGAGTTGCAGAGCGTGATCGACGCCATCGACACCTGGGGACGCGCCCACCTCGGGCAGGGGGCGGCCCAGGTCGGCGCCGAGAGCAACTGCGCCCCCGCCCGCTCGGCCTGAGAGGGAGCGGGCGGCCCGGAGAGCCCCCCTGTGGCGGAGGCTTCGCCAGACTTGGCGACCGCTGAAACCTGGCGCCTGAGGGTTCCTAAAACAACGCCCCGGCGTGCGACGCGATGAGCAGCGCCGCGTCCGCCGGGGCGAGTGCCGCCGTATCGATGAGGATGGCGTCCGAAGGCGGTGGGAGGATCCCGGCGTCCCGCAACAGCGTGCGCAGCCATTCGGGGTCGCGGAGCTTGAGCCGCTCGGCGCGCTCGGGGAGGAGCATACGGCGGGCGAGTTCATCGGTGTCGCAAGAAAGCCAGACGGGGACGAAGGCAGCCCCCCGAGCTGCGGCCAGCGCGCGAAAGCGTTCCAGCGACTCGGCCTCGCCGGGCTGGTCTGTCAGGTACAGCGTGAAGATGTGCGACAGCTCGCGCGGGGCCGCCCCCACCGCCTCCCGCAGCGAGGTCCGCATCTTTGAGGCGAAGACCCACGCTTCCGGCGGCACAGGCCGCACACCGTCCAACCCGAACGCCTGAAATACGGGATCGTTGGTGATGTGGTTGTCGAGCAGGGGCGCCCCGGTCAGCCCGGAAAGGTGCCGCCCCACCGTGCGTTTGCCGCTGCCCGGTGGGCCGACGAGGAGATACAGGAAGGCCATAGCCGCCAGAATAGGCAAGGGCGGGGACGAGGGCATGGGCCAAATGACGCGGCCCCCGCCGAAGCAGGGGCCGGAGTCTGGTGACTTCGCCTCTTACGAGCCCACCGGCTGCTCCAGCATCGCCTCGTGGGTGATCTCCACGTTCCCCTTCATGACCTGGCTGATGGGGCACACCTGGGCGGCCTGCGCGACCATCCCCTCGAACCCCGCCTGGTCCATGCCGCTGACCCGCCCGCTCACCTTCAGGCGGATGGTGCTGACCTTGAAGCCCGCGCCCTCGCGCACCATCTCGCAGGTCGCGTCAGTGCGCAGGTCCTCGGGGGCGTGGCCCGCCTGGGTCAGCAGCGCCGAGAGCTGCATCGTGAAGCAGCCCGCGTGCGAGGCGGCGAGCAGTTCCTCGGGGTTGGTGCCGACGCCGTTCTCGAAGCGGGTCTTGAAGGAGTACTGGGTGCCCTGCAACACGCCCGACCCGGTGCTCACCGTGCCCTGGCCCTTCATCACGTCGCCGGACCACTGGGCGTTTGCCTTCCGTGCAATGTCTGCCATGCAAAATAGTTTGCGCCCAATCTATTCCGGGGCGTGTTTAGACTGGCTTCATGTTCAGGCCGGAGGCGGCGGGACCTACACTGGGCCTATGCACGACATGAGCTGGGAGCCTTCCGCCTGGGAGTCGGGCGCACCCGTTCGCGGCTACCTCTGGCCCGCCGCCGAGCCGCGCGCCGCCGTGCTGCTGACCCACGGCTTCGGGGAGTACGCGGGGCGCTACGTGGAGAAGTACCACCGCCTGATCCCGGCGCTCGTGGGGGCGGGGCTGAGCGTGTACGCCTACGACCTGCGCGGGCACGGGAGTTCGGACGGGCGGCGGGCGGTCGTGGACGCCCATACCCTCGTCGAGGACCATCTGCTCGCGCGGGAGGCGCTGCGGACGGGGGGCCTGCCTCTCTTCGCCTTCGGGCACTCGCTGGGCGGGCTGGTCACGGCGGCGAGCGTGGCGCGGGACCCGCGCGGATTGACGGGCGTGATTCTGAGCAGCCCCGCCCTCCTGATCGGCGAGGACCAGCCCGCGTGGATGAAGGCGCTCGCCCCGGTGCTCGCCCGCGTGGCGCCGAACGCGCCCGTCACCGCGCTGGGCAGCGAGGGCCTGTCCCGCCTCGCCGACGAGGTGAGCGCCTACGGGACGGATACGGGCATCTACCAGGGCAAGGTTCCCGCGCTGACCGCCGCCTCCATGCTGCGGCTGAGCACCGGCCTGTGGTCCCTCTACCCCCGCTGGCGCCTGCCCACCCTCGCCGTCCACGGCACCGCCGACCGCATCACCGACGTGAACGGTACCCGGCGCTTCATCGAGGCCATCGCCGCCGAGGATAAGACCCTGCGCCTCGTCGAGGGCGGCTACCACGAGCTCCTCAACGACGAGCCGCGCGAGGAGGTGCTGGGGTGGATCGTGGCGTGGCTGAAGGAGAGGAGCGGCGAGGGGGCAAGCGTCAGCCGTTAGCCCCCCTCCCCCTCAGTCCGCTGCCCCCGCCCCTTCCGGCACCCCGTCCCGAATCGCCGGGTGGATGCCGAAGTCCTGCGCGATCAGGCGCGCCGTCATCTTCGCGCTCATCATCACGCTGGGGGTGCCGCCGCCGGGCTGGGCGCCTGCCCCCACGAGGTAGAGGTTTCGCACGTCCTCAGAGCGGTTGTGAGGCCGGAAGTACGCGCTCTGGGCGAGGATGGGCTCGGGTCCGAAGGCATTGCCGAGGTAGGCGCCCAGCGTCCCCTCGAAGTAGTCCGGGGTGATGAACTCCTGGTGCGTCAGGCGGGCTCGCAGGTTGGGAATATAGCCGCGCTCCTCCAGGAAGGCGAAGACGCGCTCCACGAGCCTCGGCCCCTCGACCTCCCAGTTCAGGCCGCTGCCGTTGTGCGGCACGGGGATCAGGGTGTAGGCGGCGTGGTGGCCGGGGGGCGCGAGGGAAGGGTCGGTCAGCGTCGGCACGTGGAGGTACTGGCTGAAGTCCACGCCGAGAACCCGCTCGCCGAAGATTTCCCGGAGCAACTCCTCGTAGCGCGGCCCCAGGATGATGTTGTGGTGACGGAGATCGAGGGGTGTGCCGTCGTCGCGGAAGCCGAAGTAGACGACGATCAGACTCATGCTCTGCTTGGCCGCCTTGACGCGCAGGTCAGTGTTCACGAGCCGGGCCTGCGGGGCAACCATCTTCAGGTAAGTGTTCGCCCAGTCGCCGTTGCTCACCACAAGGTCGGCTTGCAGTTCCTCGCTGTCCGTGAGCCGCACGCCCCGGGCCACGCGCTTCCCGACGGGTCGCCGGACGGGACGGCCCCGGTCGTCGGTGACCAGAATCTCCTCCACCTCCGCCCCGTAACGGATGCGACCACCGAGTTCCTCGAACTTGCGGACAAAGGCCCGCACGAGGTCGCCCGTGCCGCCCATCACGTAGTGGATGCCCCACGTCTTCTCGACGAAGTGGATCATCGCGTAGATCGCGGGCACGCTCAGGGGATTGCCGCCCACCAGCAGCGGCTCGAAGGAGAAGACCTGCCGCAGTTTCGGCGACTCGAAATAGCGGCTGGTGAAGGAAAAGAGCGTCCGCACCGCGTCGAGTTTAAGGAGGTCGGGCACCACCCGCAGCATCGTCGGCAGGTCGCCGAAGTGCGTGTAGCCGAGGTCGAGGAAACCGCGTTTGAAAATCGCCTCCGCGTCGGCGTGGAAGCGTTCGTACCCCGCGAGGTCGCCGGGCGCGAGGGCCTGAATCTGGCGCCGGGTGGACTCGGGGTCGCCGTCGTAGTCGAAGAAGGTGCCGTCGTCGAAGTAGATGCGGTAGAAGGGCAGGATCGGCACGAGCTGCACGTACTCGCGGGTGCGCGGCCCGCCGCTCTCACCCTCGCGGACCCGCTCGCCCGTCAGGACGTGCTCGGGGTAGTCGGGCTCGGCGAGCATCCCCTTATCCCGCTCCAGGGCGAACAGTTCCTCGATGAAGTGCGGCACCGTGATCACGGTCGGCCCCATGTCGAAGACGTACCCGTCCGGCGTGCGTTTCTGGTAGGCCCGCCCCCCCGGCGCGTCGAGCTTCTCCAGAATGGTCGTGTCGAACCCCAGGCTTTGCAGCCGGATGCCGAGACTCAGGCCGCCGAAGCCCGAGCCGATGACGAGTGCGGTTTTGCGTTTGGTGTGCGACATAGAGATTCCTTGCGCCTAAAAAGACGGCGAGTGTCTGTCTTTTCTCCCTCTCCCCCTGCGGGAGAGGGCCGGGGTGAGGGGGCGTGTGACCAGCCCGCGTTTAACAGGATGTCCTGCACCCACTTCTGGCCGCGTCGCATGGCGCCCGCGTTCACCCCCTCACGCCCGCGCCGCCGCCCCCCGCAACTCCCACCACGCCTGCGGCAGCATCAGGAGCTTGCGCGTGCCGCTGACGTGTGCCCGGCGGCGGAAATTGTCGTAGTCGCCGCGGGCGAGGTCGTCGAGGATGCCCTCGTAGGCGCGGGCGGCGGCCTGCACGGCGAGGCGGGCGCTGCCGTGCAGGCAGGGGATGCCCCGCCTCCCCTCCGCGTACCACTCGCGGGCGAGGCCCGAGAGGTGGGTCATCAGGGCGCGGTACTCGGGCGTGACGACCCCGGAGCGCAGCCCGCGCTCCAGGGTGGCGCGGCTGACCCCGTACTCCCCCAGCAGGCTGGCGGGGAGGTACACCCGGCCCCGCTCCAGGTCCTCGCCCACGTCGCGCAAGATGTTGGTGAGCTGCATCGCCTGCCCCAGCATCAGGGCGTGGTGCAGGGTCCGCTCGCCGCCGCTGTACCCGCTGATGGGCGCGATCATGAAGCCGACCACCCCGGCGACGCGGCGGCAGTACAGCACGAGGTCGTCCATGCTGCGGTACTCGAAGCCGCCGAGGTCCATCCGCAGGCCCTCGTGCAGCTCGGCGAAGGCCGAGAGCGGGATGGGATGCCGTTCGGCGGCCCAGGCGAGCGCCGTGTCGATGGGATGGGAGGCGGGCTCCCCCGCAAAAGCACCCTGCACCCGCTCCCACCACTCGGCGAGCCCGCGCTCGGCCTCGGCGCCCGTCCACTCGTCCACCGCGTCGTCGCCGTCGCGGCAGGCGGCGTAGACGGCCCACACCGCCTCGCGCTGGCGGGCGGGAAAGAGCCGGGAGCCGAGGTAGAAGGTCTTGCTGTGCTCGCGCGTGACCTCCCGGCAATGCGCGACCGCTTCCTCCAGCCGGGGCGGAGGGTGCGGGGCGGCGGGGGCAGAGGTCACGGTCAGAACGGGCTCCTTCACAGCGAGTGTAAGCGGGGGGCCCCGGCGGGAACGTCACGCTTTCTTACAGATTACTGACAAAGCCGCCGGACGGGCGCGGGACGGACCTCAGGTCCTGTCCCCTCCCCTCACGTACCGCTCGAACACCACCACGCCCACCCGCAGGCCGTCCGTGCGGGTCCAGCCGGGAAGCTGCCGGGCCACCCACGCGGGATCGGGGAAGGTGAGCCCCCCCAGCGCGGGGAGGCTGAGCGCCCGCTGGAGGGGGCCCCCCGTGCGGCCCACGTACATCAGCCACAGTTGCCCGCCGGGCCGGGTCAGGCGCGCGAGTTCGGCGAGGAACCGGGCGGGCTCCTGCGTCTCGTTGAGGGTCGCGCCCACCGTCACCCCGTCGAAACTCGCCTCCGGCAGCCCGCTCGCCTCCAGGTGGGTGAGCAGCCAGTCGATGCCGGGGTGAGGCTCACGGCGGGCCCCCTCGGCGAGCATGGGGGCGCTGAGATCGGCGGCGAGGACCCGGCAGCCCGAGCGCGCCAGCACCCCGGCGTAAAAGCCCGCGCTCGTGCCCGCGTCGAGCCAGCGCTCGCCGGGCCGGGGGCGGCACAGGGCGCGGAAGAGGGCGGCCTCACGGCTGAGAGGAAAGGGCCCCCCGGTGAGCAGGGTGAGGGAACGCGACCGCCAGAGCGGGTAGCCCCGCGCCGTGAGGGGCCAGAGATTGCTGCGCTGGGCGGTGGTGAGGGGGGGATTCACGGGTGCGGGCGCGAGGTTCAGGATTTCTTTGCTCTGGCGCGGGCCCGTCATGGGGTTCATTATGCTGGCAACGTTGGCTTCCCCCGTGTGGGGGGGCTCTCTGGCCCGTGGAGGAAACAATGCAAGAAGAACGCAAGAGCATGGGGGGCGCGCTCGTCGACGTGTTCGACGCGGGCGTCACGCTCGTGAAGGCGGAAGTCCGCAATCTGCTGGGGCAGGTCACGGCGGTCGTCAAGGCCAAGGGCATCGGCGTGGTGCTGCTCCTCGCGTCGGTGGGCCCGCTCGTCCTCGGACTCATCTTCCTGATCCTGGCGGTGTTCTACGCGCTGATCGCGCTGGGGCTGCCCGCGTGGGCGAGTGCGCTGATCATCGGCCTCCTGAGCCTCGGGGTGACCGCCGGATTGATCCTCTTCGGCCTCAGACGCCTGAGCGCCCAGGTCCCGCAGGAGGAGGGCCTGCGCACGCGCGGCGGTCCTCTCTCCGAGGACGAGGAGTTAGAAGCCCGCTACCAGGCCGAGCAGGCGGCCCGGTCCCGCAGCCAGACCGATCAGGGAGACAAGAAGACCGTGGTCCTCGGCGGCCCCACCGAAGTCTCCGGGCGGGCGGCGGGCGGCGCGGTGGTCGCGGGAACGACCACAACGACGGTCAACCTCAGCACCGGGCAGACCGACGCGGTCCCCGCAGGGACGGGCCTGGGCGGCTCGGGCAACGCGGGCGCGGGGTACACCGGCCCGGTTCGGCGCGACCCGGGAAGCGGCGCGCTCGCGGCGGGTTCGCCCGACACGCCCGACCAGCAGGGGAACATGCGCAGCTCCGGCCTGCCCGACACCGGCACGCGGGGCAACGCCATCCAGCGCGAGATGGAAGAGGACCGCCAGCGCGGGGTCGTGCGGCCCGGCCTGAACACCTCGGGCTTTACCTCGGGGGAGGCCGGGGTCAACGCGAGCGACCGGGGCGAGGGCATCAAGGACCCGCTGACCGAGCGCGAGGGCGTGTCGCAGGGGGTCGCGGTGCGGGGCACCGACGCGGGGGAGGTGCGGCTGCCCGTGTACGAGGCGACCGAGAGCGGTGAGCCCCAGGTGTACGGCAGCGGCCTGAACAAGAAGATCGACGGCAGCGAGGCGCACGACGCGGGCGCGGACGGCCACGGCGGACACGACCAGCCCGACCCCAACGTCCGGCACCCGGTGGTGCTCAAGGACGCCCCCGGCATCAGCGTGAGCACCGAGCCCACGTTCCAGGACGACATGAAAAAGGAGGGCTACTGATGACGGGCAGCTACCGCAACGAGCGTGAGGAAGCCCGCGCCCGCCTGAAGGCGAGCGTGGACGCCCTCGCCGAGCGCACCAGCCTCCAGGTGCAGATGCAAAAAGAGCCCCTCAAGATGCTCGGCGGGGCCTCGGCGGTCGGCGCCCTTCTCGGGGTGGTCGCCGGGCGACAACTGCGCCGCAGCAAGAAGATCTACGTGGACGCGACCAGCCCCGAAAAGCACCAGAAGGCCCTTATCAAAGCCCAGAAGAAACACCAGGGCGGAGGCGGAGTGGGCGGCGCGCTCGTGGCGACCCTGGGCACCCTGGCCTTCAAGGTGCTGCGCGACCGGGTGCTTCAGCCCAAGCTGGAGGAGATGGCCAACACCATGCTCGAACGGTCGGGGCAGCCGGCCTCGTCCGGGGGGCAGGGGCAGGGAGGGCAGACCCGCCCGGCGCAGTCCCAGCCGACCCAGGCCCGCCCCACCCCGTCGCGGTCCATCCTGGCCCGTCCGGCCCAGCCCCAGACGACCCAGGCTCAAACGACCCGGACCCAGGCAGCTCGGCCACAGGCGGCCCAGGACCGGGGCGCCGGGGATGCCTCGGTGCCCGACTGGGTCGGAACGCCCGTCAGGGGGGGCAAGGCCCACATGCAGCCCGTGATTCCGGCCCGGCCTCCCGGCGGGGACGACCCCTCGCAGGAGGCGCGCACGGGAGGCGCGGCGAGCTTCCTGAAGCGGGACAACAACGAGCCGGTGGACGCGACGCAGGCGGGCGGTCCCCCCGAGCCCGCGGGCGTGACCGGGGGGCAGACCCTGGGGGTGACGGCGCGCGACCTGCCCAAGCCGGAGGAGCCGGTGGAGGCCAAGGCCCAGGGCAGCCCCATCGCGCCGCAGGAAAAGGTCAACCCGAACATCTCCTGAGCCCGCTTCCCCACGAGAACCCACCCCGCAAAGGTGGGTTTTTTGGGCTTCGGCCCCTCCCGGCTCTGTTAGCCTGGGCGCATGACGGCCACCCGCAGCACCCGCCAGCGCGACGTGATCGCCCGCGTCCTCGACGGCGCGGAGGGACCCCTCGCGGTGGGGGACGTGCTCGCGCGGGCGCAGGCCGACCTGCCGGGGCTGGGCGTGGCGACGGTGTACCGCACCCTCAAGCTGCTCACCGAGCAGGGGCGCATCCACCCGGTCACCCTGGACGGCGAGACCCGCTACGAGCCCGCCGGGCGCGGGCACCACCACCATTTCTCCTGCACGGGCTGCGGGCGGGTCTTCACCCTCCACACCTGCCCCGTCGCCCTGCCGAGCGGTACCGTCTATCCCGGCGGCTTCGTGGTGGAGGCGCACGAGGTCACCCTCTACGGGCGCTGCCCCGCCTGCGCCTCCCCCGCCTGAGCCTCAGCTCTCCAGCAGCGCGAGCAGGCGTTCCAGGGTGGCGGCGCTCGTTCCCGGGCGCGCGTAGGGGTTGAGTTCGGGGTTCGCGGCGACCTGCCGGGCGAGGGCGAAGCCGCCGGGCAGCATGAAGCCGTAGCGCAGCAGCGCCACGTTCGCCGGGCCGTCCGCCGCGGCGAAGCGGGCGCGGCTGAGGTTGAGGTTGGCGCGGCGTTCGAGGTCGGCGCGGGCGGCGTCGAGCGTGCCCCGCTGCGTTCCCGTCAGCGCCCCACGCACCCGGGCGAGCGTCCGGTCGGCGGAGAGGGGTCCCAGGGTGGGCCGGGTCGGCAGCTCCCCGAGCGCCTCGCGCAGCTCGGCACGGGCCTCGGTCCCGGGAACGAGCGTGCCCCGCTCCACCAGCGCGTCGAGCAGCCGCACGGTCACGAGCAGGTCGAGGGTGGGCCGCGCCTGCTCCATCACGGCCACGGTCGAAAAGGAACTGCCGGAGGGCACACCCGTCCGGCCCGGGGCCGCTGCCACTGCCGGGCCGAGGGTGAGGCAGGCGAGGAAGAGGGCACGTCTCATGCCTCCAGGGTAAGGGGCGCGGGTGATGAACGGCTGACAACCCGGAGGGGGACGGGGCGCTTCTCTCCGCCGTCCCCCTCCGGTTGTTCGGGAGCCTCAGGGAGAGAGGCGCTTGAGGCGCTGCTCCTTCGTCTCCTCGGGGAAGATCACGGCGCCGGGCTGCGGCAGGAACGTCTTGCTCTTGCGCGGTTTCTTGCCCTGCGCCGAGAGGCCGTTCAGGTTCTCGTACCAGCGGTAGGGCTGCACGTCCACCCCCGCCGAGAGGGCGGCGTTGAGCACCGAGCGGTAACTTCCGTGGGCGAGCTGGGCCGCCTCGAAGTACGACATCGCGTCGTAGCGGGCCTTGGCCTGCACGAAGCCCGCGTCGGCGCTCTGGGCGGCGCCTCGCACCTCGTTCACCTTCCCGGCGCGGCGGGCGAGTTCGAGGATCGCGTTGGTATTGTTGAGGTAGGCGCTCGTGAGGTAGCGGTACTGGGCGTCGAGGTTGAACTGCCCGAAGGTGACGGCGAGGCTGTTGTAGGTCATCACCGTCTGGCTCTGGTCGCCGGTCCAGGCGTAGTAGAAGGGACCGTCCGGGCCGTAGGAGATGTCCTGTTCGCTGTCGTAGCCGTCGTGGGGGTGCGAGAGGCTGAGGTGGTGGCCGACCTCGTGGACGGTGGTGTCTGTCAGCCCGAACCCGGCGGCGATGGAGCCCGGCGAGAGGAACGAGTACACGAAGCTCTGGGTGCCCGTCTGGTTGTCGTCGATGGCGATACCGAGCAGCCCCGACTCCTCGTCCTCGGCGGCGTTGAAGGCGTAGATCGGCAGCAGGTACTTGCTGGCGGGCACCGACTGGTACTCGCTCCGCAGCTCGTTCACGCCGAACTGGAAGAGCCGCTCGAAGAAAGGGTCCTGGTACTCGGGCGCGCAGAGGTCTTCCTCCTCCAGCACGAAGACGCACTTGTAGGCCTGGGCGAGCTCCCCGCTCAGGGGCCGCTGCCGCACCGTGTTCGAGAAGCGCGTGAAGGGTTGCAGGGCGGACACGCGTTCCTGGGTGAGCGGAACATTGAAGACCTGGCCGGGATCGGCGGCCCCGGCGCCCTGCTCGAGGTGCACGTCGAGGTCGATTTCCTCGGGCTGGCGCGGCGGCGTGAGGGCCACCCGGTAGATCGGGCTGGGCGTGAAGAGCAGGTTGAGCGCGATGTACCGCGTCACGCGGGCGAGGTCGGGGCCCACCTTGCGCGCGTACCCGATGCTCGCCTTGCGGGTACCGTACTCCCAGATGGGCGGCATCCGGTAGTCCTCCACCCCGTCGTCGTTGAGATCGCGGTTGGTCACGTTGTAGGCGTCGCTCCAGGGGTCGGGGTTCGCCGAGAGGTCGTAAAACCACCCCCGCTGCGCCGGAGCGCTTTCCCGCACGCTGCCCCCCCAGCCGATCAGGCGGCGGCTGCCGCGCTTGCCGAACTGCCCCGCCTCGTCCAGCGGCCCGATGTCGGTGTCGATGGCGTCCGCCCGGGTGTACGAGTGGAACCGGAAGTCGGGGCGGTCGTACCAGTTCACCAGGAAGATGGTGTACTCGCCCGGGTTCACGCCGAGGCGACCCGCGTTGTCGGCCAGCCAGTTCTCGGTGAGGTTGCCGTCGATCTCCAGGTTGCCCGTGATCTCCCGGCTGATGTTCGCGGCGGGGGTGGGGCACACGAAGCCGTCCGTCAGGGTGTCCGGGTCCGCGGGCTCGACGCGGGTGACCTCGGTGCTCTGGCAGTTGTACTGGGCCTGCTGGCTCGTCAGGGACTGCTCGGTGCCCTCCCGCCTCAGGAAGGAAAAGAAGCTGTCCTCGAACGCCTGGTCCGCGAAGACGTAGTTATACGCGTAGTCGAAGGCGTTCCCGGTGCGCTCGGTCGTGCTGTAGGCGCTGGGGATGCGGGCGATGGTGTCGTACGTCTTCGGCAGGAGTTCGGCGAAGTCGGCGGGATTCACGTCCCGCGAGCCGGGAACGCTGCCGGGCCGGGTCTGGCGGTAGCCCACGAAGACCACGTTCACCTTGAGGGTGGTCCGCAGGGTGTCCTGCTGCCCGGGCTTGAGGGCCGAGAGGCGCCCGAAGTCGGTCTGGGTGCCGGGCGTGCCCCCTCCCCCGCAGGCGGCGAGCAGCGAAAGGCTGAGCAGGGATACGGCGGCGATGCGTAGGGGCATGGGGCCTCCCATAGGGGTACGCGCCTGGGGCGCTTTGAACGTCCGGCGACGAGACGATGGCGTGACAAGGTGGACCTTACACCTTTCGCGGGGCAAGAGCCAAGAGACGGGGCCCCCGCCGGGCCGACCTTGACCCCTCCGCGCGGCCCCTGCTACCCTGGGCGGCAGCTCCCGCGTGGAGCGACCCTATCCAGAGCGCCCGAGAGACCTGGCTCGCTGATGGCGCGGCAACCGGACCCCATCGCGTCACGGTGCCAAGGCCAGCCCGCCCCCGGCGTCAACGATGACGCGAGGGGCAGGACCGATCAGGGAAGGTCACGCGGAGACACACGCCCCGCCCCTTCTCCTCCCCGAGAGGGGGCGTCTCGCCTTGGCCCGGCGGCCCCCACCCTCACAGCCCCGGCCCCGAGGAGGCCCGCCGCGTATGTGTCACCTTGTCCAGCCCACCCTTGCGCCGTCACGCACCCCCGCCCGGAGCGGCGCGTGACGGCCCTGACACACCCCCCGCTTCCCGCCTGGCCCCCCACGCCTGCCGAGCCCACCTCCGAGGGGCGGACGGCGCTCCTCTTCCGCCGGGAGCCGCTGCTCCTGGACTGCGGGCGGCCCGTGAATGACGTCCGGGTGGCGTATCACACCTACGGGCCGCCGGGGGAACACGCGGTGCTCGTGCTGCACGCGCTGACGGGCACGAGCGCCGTACACGAGTGGTGGCCGGACTTCCTGGGTGAGGGCCGCCCGCTCGACCCAGAGCGCGACTACGTGATCTGCGCGAACGTGCTGGGGGGCTGCGCGGGGAGCAGCGGGCCCGGGGAACTGGGCGGCGGGGCGGACGTGCCCCTCAGCCTGCGGGACCTGGCGCGGGCGGGGCGGGCGCTGCTCGAGCACCTCGGGGTGCGGCGGGTGACCGTGGTGGGCGCGAGCATGGGCGGGATGCTCGCCTACGCGTGGCTGCTGGAGTGCCCCGACCTCGTGGACCGGGCGGTGATCGTCGGGGCCCCCGCACGGCACTCGCCGTGGGCGGTCGGGCTGAACTCCGCGGCGAGGAGCGCGATCCGGGCCGCCCCCGGCGGGGAGGGGCTGGGGGTCGCGCGCCAGATTGCGATGCTGAGCTACCGCAGCCCGCAGAGCCTCGCCCTCACCCAGGCGGGCGAGAGCCCGCGCCGCCCCGGCACGCCCGCGATCACGACCTACCTGGAGCACCACGGCGAGAAGCTGTGCGCCCGCTTCTGCGAGCGGACCTACGTCGCCCTGACGGAGGCGATGGACCGCTTCCAACCGGTGGATGCGGAGCTGCGGGCCATCCGCGCCCCGGTCCTCGTCGTGGGCATCTCCAGCGACGTGCTCTACCCGCCCGCCGAGGTGCGGGGGTATGTGGACCTCCTCCCGAACGGCGAGTACTGGGAGCTGGACAGCCCCCACGGCCACGACGCCTTCCTGATGGACCCGGGCGAACTGCCGGAGCGGGTTCGGAACTTCATCGCGGGCTGACTCCCCGGAGGAACGGCAGGCACGGGGCGCTCATCTCCCCCGCTCCCCGCCGTCCGCGTTCCCGAGAGGCGGACGCCCGGGCGGGAACGCGCTGCCGTGCAGCCTGAACAGACTTTCTAGCGTAGACCGGAGTGGTTTAACATGCCTCCACCCAACAAGGGGGGGTTGACACACCGACTATGGAGACTGTCTTTCGGCTGATCGAAGGGCTCGGGATGTTCCTGATGGCCCTGTACCTCATCTATTCCCTGTGCGTGCTGCTGGTCCGCCGCCGGACCTCATCACCGCCCGAGCGGCCCCTGCGCTTCACCTTCCTGATTCCGGCCCTGAACGAGGCGGCGGTGATCGGGGCGACCGTGCAGAATCTGCGCGCGGTGGCCCCGGACGCCCGGGTGGTCGTGATCGACGACGCGAGCGAGGACCACACGGCGGCGGAGGTGGAATCGCTCGCCCGGCAGGACCCGGCGGTGACCCTGCTCCGGCGCCGCCTCCCCCACGCCCGCAGCGGCAAGGGGGAGGCGCTCAACTGGGGGGTGACCCAGCTCCTGCGCCTCGGCCTGCTGCCCGGGGCACCGCTGACCGAGCAGGTGCTCGTGATCTTCGACGCCGACGGGCGGCTCGACGAGGGGCTCTTGCCCGAGGCGCGGCGGGCCTTCGCCGATGGGCACGTGATCGCCGCGCAGGCGCGCATCCGGGTGCGGCAGGGCGGCGTGACGGCCCCCGGCTGGCGCGGGGGGCTGGGCCGGTTGCTGCTGCGCCAGCAGGACCTGGAGTTCTACGTGGTGCGCCACATCCAGCTTCTGCGCGAGCGGGTGCACACCGTCGGGCTGGGGGGCAACGGGCAGTTCATGCGGGTGTCGTATCTGGCCGGGAGGCTGGAGGAGGGACAGGCCCCGTGGCCGCCCGTCTTGCTCGAGGACTTCGCCAGCGGGCTGGAGGTGCGGCTGACGAACCCGCGCCACCGCCTCGTCTTCCTGGAGTCGGGGGTGAGCCAGCAGGGGCTGACGGACGTCCGCCGGTTCCTGCGGCAGCGGGCGCGCTGGACGCACGGCAACCTCCAGTGCTCGCCCGCGCTCGCCCGCATCTGGCGCACGCCCATGCCGCTGGGCGCGCGGCTCGACCTCACCTACTTCCTGGCCCAGCCGTGGCTCAGCCTCCTGACCCTGGCGCTGCTGCTGTACTACCCGGCGCGCACCGTCGACCACCTCGTCAGCGGCACCGTGAACTGGCCGCTCACCGTGCAGCTCATGGCCCTGAACCTGAGTGTCCCTTTGCTGTGGGTGCGCCTCTACAGCCGCGAGAACCGCCTCAGCCCCCGTCAGGCCGCCTTCGCCGCGCTGGGGATGCCGGTCTACCTCCTGATCATGACGTGCAGCGTGCCGCTGGCCTTTCGCAACTTCTGGCGCGGGCAGCACGGCTGGGTGAAGACGGCCCGGCACGCGGAGGCCTGAGCGCGAGAGCAGGAACAGGGGCGAGACTGTGGCCTGCGGTGGTTGCGTTCCCCGGGCCCGTGTGCATAGTGGGGAAGTTGTGCGCGCCGCGAGGCCCGCGCCGGGGTGAATCTTGACGAACTTTCTCTCTGTTGTGGACGTGACCGGGCTGATCCTCTTCCTGCTCTACGTCGTCCATCAGGTCGCCAGCGCGCTCCAGCCGCGCCCCAAACCGCCCACCGCCAGCTCGGGCGCCCACCTGACCTTCCTGATTCCGGCCCTGAACGAGGCCCCCGTCATCGGGGCGACCCTGGAAAACCTGCGCGCGGTGGTTCCGGACGCCCGGGTGGTCGTGATCGACGACGCCTCCGACGACGGCACCGACCGGATCGTGGCCCGCTTCGCCGCGCAGGACCCGGGCGTGACCCTGCTGCGGCGCGAGTTCCCGGAGGCCCGGCAGAACAAGGGCCGCGCGATGAACTGGGCGGTCGCCCGGCTGCTCGCCGCTCCCCCCCTGGCCGGGAGCGACCTGAGCCGCGAGGTCTTCGTGGTCCTCGACGCGGACGGGCGGGTCGGGCCCGATTTCGCCCCCCAGGTGCGGGGGGCTTTTGCCGACCCCTGCGTGATGGCGGCGCAGGGCTGGATGCGTTTTCGTCAGACCGGGGCCCCCGCCGGTCGCCGCGGGCTGTGGGCGCGGATGCTGCTTTTCCAGCAGGACCTGGAGAGCTTCATCGTGGGGCACGTCCAGCGGCTGCGCGCCCTGGGGGGCACGGCGTCCCTGACGGGCAACGGGCAGTGTATGCGGGCCAGTTACGTGGCCGGGCAGCTCGCGCGCGGGGTGGACCCCTGGCCGGACGTGCTGCTCGAAGACTTCGCCAGCGCGGTCGAGGTGCGGCTGCACGACCCCTCGCACCGCATCGCCCTCCTGACCGCGCACGTGGGGCAGCAGGGGCTGGTGGCGCTGGGGCCCTTCGTGCGGCAGCGCACCCGCTGGACCCAGGGGGCGATGCAGTGCCTGACGTACCTGCCGAGGCTGTGGCGGAACCCGGCCTCCCTCCTCACCCGGCTCGACTTCTCGTACTTCATCCTCGTGCCGTGGCTCAACGTGCTGCTGCTGCTGAGCATCCTCAGCCAGCCGCTGCGGCGGGCCTTCGGGTGGCACGGCCTGAACCTTCCGGCCTGGCTCGGGGTAGTTCTGACGCTCGCGCCCCTCTCCCTGCAACTGAACTGGGCGCTGCGGTACCGGGCCGAGCGGCGGCTTTCCTGGTGGGCGGTTCCCTACACCCTGGCGAGCCTGCCGATCTACAGCGCCGCCCTCTTCCTGAGTATGCCGCTCGCGTACTACAACCACTTCACCGGGCGCCGCGTCTGGTACAAGAGCGTGCGCCACGACGACCGCGCGCCGGTCCAGCCCTCCACCGCGAAGGGTGAGGAGACGGGCAACCTGGCCTCCGGCGACTGAGGAACCTAGGGGAGGAGGGGACGCCACCCGGACAGGGTGTCCCCCCTGCCTTTTCGCCCCTACTCCACGGGTTCGCCGCGCCCGAGCCGCACCGCCCGCACGAGGTTCTGGTACATCAGCGCGCTCGTGAGGGGGCCGACGCCGCCGGGCACGGGCGTCTGGGCACGCACGGGAAGATCCGGCAGGGCGTCGCCCACCACCCCCTCCGGAGTGACGTTGATGCCCGCGTCGATGACGACGTGATGGGTTCGGACGTGTTCGGGGCGCAGCAGGCCCGCGTGCCCCACGGCGACGACCACCGCGTCCTGCGGGGCGAGCACGCCGGGGAGGTCGCGGGTGTGCTCGTTGCAGACGGTGACGGTCACGCCCCGGTTGTTCAGCATGGAGGCGAGGGGCCGCCCGACGGTCCGCCCGGGGCCGATCAGGGCGACGCGCAGGCCGCGCAGATCTTCGCCCAGCGCCTGCCGCAGCAGGAAGCGCACGCTGCGCGGGGTGGGGGGCAGCAGCGCCTCGCTTTCCCGCCCCGCCGCGACGAGGGCGAGGTTGGCGGGGGTCAGGCCCTCCACGTCCTTGCGGGGGGCGAGGTGGAGCAGGGCGGCGTCGGGGTCGAGGCCGGGGGCGAGGGGCAGTTCCAGGACGATGCCGTGGACCGCGGGGTCGGCGGAGAGATCACGCAGGGCCGCGTGCAGCTCGTCCTGCGTCGCCTCCGGCCCGAGGTCGAGCGCTGTGAAGCGCACGCCCAGCCGCTCCGCCTGCCGCGCCTTGCTCTCCACATACACGCGCGAGGCCGGGTCGTCCGAGGCGAGCACGCTGACGAGCCCCGGTTGGAAGTCCCACTGTGCCAGGGCCCCCTTCACGCCGCGCGTCACCCCGTCGGCGAGGGGCTTGCCGAGGAGGGGCCGGGGGTCGGTCATGCGCCCACCCCTCAGTGCCGGAAGTGCCGCGAGCCGGTGAAGACCATGCTCACGCCGAGGTCGTTCGCGGCGGCGATGACCTCGGGGTCGCGCTTGGCCCCGCCCGGTTGCAGCACGGCGGTCACGCCCACGCCCGCCGCCAGCCGCACCACGTCGCCGAAGGGGAAAAACGCCTCGGAGGCGAGCACCGCCCCGCGCGCCCGCTCCCCCGCGTTCGCCACCGCCCGCTCGGCGGCCCAGATGCGGCTGACCGCCCCGGCGCCGAGGCCGACGGTCACCCCGTCCCGGGCCAGCACGACCGCGTTGCTGCGCGCGTGCTTGACCACCGCCCAGGCGAAGCGCAGGTCGAGCCATTCCCCTTCGCTGGGCTCGCGGGTGGTGACCACCTCCGGGCAGAGGTCGTCCCAGGGCCGGGTGTCGCGCCGCTGCACGGCGAAGCCCCCGGCGAGGGGCCGCACGTCGAGCGTGCCGGGATTCGCGTCCGGCGCGGCGACGAGCACCCGCAGGTCGGGCTTTTTCGCGGCGAACCACTCCACGGCTTCCGGGGTGACCTCGGGGGCGATCAGCACCTCGAGGAAGGTGCCCCGCATCGCCCGGGCCGCCGCGAGGTCCACTGGGCGGCTCACGGCCACCACGCCGCCGAAGACGCTGAGGGTGTCGGCGTCGCGCGCCCGCTCCCAGGCCGCCTGCACGCTGTCCGCCAGCGCCACGCCGCAGGGGTTGGCGTGCTTGACGGCGACGCACACGGCGCGGGTTCCGGCGGGCCCCCCTCGAACTGGCCCCGTCTCCTGCGCCGCAAGTTCCCGCGCGAGGGTCCAGGCCGCATCGGCGTCCGCGTAGTTGTTGAAGCTCATCGGCTTTCCGGCCACCACGCGGGCGTCGAGGACCGGGCCGCGCTCCCCGCCGAACCGGTACACCGCCCCCGGCTGGTGGGGGTTCTCGCCGTAGCGCACCTGCGCGGCGCGGGACAGGTCGAGGGTGAGGTGCTCGGGTAACGTCTCCTCCTTCCCCTCCACCCCCTCCAGATAGGCGCTGATCGCCGCGTCGTACTCGCTGGTGTGGCGGTACGCCTTGGCGGCGAGGCGGCGGCGGTCCTCGGGTGAAACCTCGTCCTGCAACGCCAGCCCGTAGTCGGCGGGATCAACGAGGACGAGCACCCCGGCGTGGTTTTTCGCCGCCGCGCGGATCATCGCCGGGCCGCCGACGTCGATGTTCTCGACGGCCTCCTGGGGAGCGGCCCCGCGCGCCACCGTCTCGCGGAAGGGGTAGAGGTTCACGCACACGAGGTCGATGGTCGCGATGCCGTGGGCGACGAGTTCGTCGAGGTGCCCCTCCTCCCGCCGGGCGAGGATGCCGCCGTGAATAATCGGGTGCAGCGTCTTGACCCGACCGTCCAGAATCTCGGGGAAGCCCGTCACGTCGCTCACCGCCGTCGCGGGGACATTCGCCGCGCGCAGGGTGGCGAGGGTGCCGCCCGTGCTCAGCACCTCCCAGCCGCGCGCCGTGAGTGCCCGCGCAAAACTCTCCACGCCCGTCTTGTCGCTCACCGAGATCAGGGCCCGTCTCGCCATGTCCTGCCTCCGCACCTGGAAAAGGAAGGTGGACGCCCGCCGCCCGATACGGCGGTGCGTCCGACCCAGGCGCGCGATCACTCGTGATGCGGGAAGGCTTCCCCGTGGTGTGCCCCACGTTCAGCGCCAGTCGCCTCCCCGCCGCAGGGTCAAGCATACACGCCGACCACGCGCGCGGGGGGGCTCCTCGTTCAGGCGGGCGTCAGAGGGAGGAGCCCGGGCCTCCCGGACCCACGTTCGCCTGAGTCTCGGGGCCCCTGCCGTCCATCCCGAGCACGCTCCGCAGTTCGCCGAGCGCCGTCCGCTCCCCCTCGCTGACCTGCTCGCCGCCGATGCCGAGGAAGCCGCCCTCCTTGGCCGCCTCCGCCGTGCGCTGGGCCACGGTCCACAGCAGGCGGCGGTAGGCGGCGGCGTCCTCGGGACTGGCCTTGCTGCTCACGAGCCACACGACCTGGCGCACCCCCTCGATACTGCGGGCGCGGGCTTCCTCCATGTTGCGGGCGCGCTCCTCCTGGGGCTGGCCGCGGGGGTCGGGCGGGGTGCCCATCAGGTCGGCGGCCATCGCCTCCAGCAGCGGCGTGCGCCCGGCGCCGCTGACCTCCTCGCGGATCGCCCCGGCGATGGCCTGCGCCTCCGCCACCAGGCCGGTCACGCCGCTGGGGCTCGCCGCGACGACCGCCGCCCCCGCGCGGCCCGGCCCGGTCATGACCTTGAACCACTCGTCCGGGGTGAAGTTGTCCTTGACGCTCATGGGGCCACCTTAAGCCCCGAGGGGCAAGCGCGGCCTTGCGGGAGCCTTTAGCGGGGGCGATAGCCGACGGTTGCGGGGCCGGGGGCGCCCCTATGGTGGGGCCATGCACGACATCCGCGTCCGTTCGTGGCTGGAGCTGTACGACGTGCTGCACTCGGAGGCCTGGAACCCAAGCCTACGGCGCTTTCGCTCGCCCTTCGTCTTTCGGGGACAGGCGCTGGACGCCAAGCTGACGACCACCCTGCAACGGCTGGAGGGCGAGACGCGCGACATCGAGCGCCACCTCATCCGCAACTTCCGCAAGTACGCCTACCGCTCAGGGGTAGACCGCGACCTCTCGTGGTACTGGCTCGCCCTCGGGCAGCACCACGGCCTGCCCACCCGGCTGCTCGACTGGACCTCCTCGCCGATGGTGGCCCTGCACTTCGCCACCGCCGAGGAGGAGCTGTACGGCCAAGACGGGGTGATCTGGATGGTCAACTTCGTGGAGACGAACCGGGAGTTGCCCCTGCCCCTGCGGCGGCTCCTCGACCGCGAAGGCGGGCAGGTCTTCACGGTGGACATGCTCGCCTCGTACTCGCGGCGCCACCAGCAGGCCGAGCAGGGCCCCGTGACGACCTTCGACATGGGCTGGCTCGAAGACCTCGAACAGGAGGCCGAGCAGCCCTTCCTGCTCTTCTTGGAGCCCCCCTCCCTCGACGAGCGCATCGTGCAGCAGTCGGCCCTCTTCGCGCTGCTCTCCAACCCCGACACGGCGCTCGACGACTGGCTCGTGGAGCACCCTGCCACCTACCGCAAGGTCATCATCCCCGCCGAGCTGAAGTGGGAGGTCCGCGACAAGCTCGACCAGTCGAACATCAACGAGCGCACCCTCTTCCCCGACCTCGGGGGCCTGAGCCGCTCGCTGCGGCGCTACTACCGCCTGCGCAAGGACGCGCCCGCCGTGCCCTACAGCGACCTCTCGGGCCGCCCCGAGCAGGACACCCCGGTCCAGCGGTAGGCCGGCGGTAGGAGGGTGCCGGGGTGGGGCGACTCGACGATCTGGTGGCGCTGGTGTGCGGCGGGGACGATCACCCGCTCGCCCCGGCCCTGCGCGGGTGGGCTGAGACTTCGCGCCCGTGGCTCGCCTTCGCCGAGGCGCACGCGGCCAAAATCCGCAAGAGGGCGCGGCTGGCCTCCTCGGTGGGCGAGCTTCACGACCTGATCGCCGAACTCGCCGTCGCGGCCCTGTTCGCGCGCGACCGCCGCTTTTCCGTGGTGTACGAGCCCCACCGCGCGTCCGGGGGGCGGGGCCCGGACCTCGGGGTCACCTTCCGGACGCACACCCTCTTCCACGTCGAGGTGGCCCGGCTGCGGCCCTCCGGCGGGGACGACCGGACGGCCCTGCGGCTGGCGCGCGTGGTGGGGGACAAGATCGGGCAGCTTCCCCCCGGCGCGGCGAACCTGCTCGCCGTCGCCCTGCCGCCGGACACGGCGGGGGACGACCTCATCCCGGCGGCGCTGCGGATGCTGGGTCGCCCGACCGGGCTGGGGGCGGACCCGGCCTCAGCGGGCGTGCCCCCCGAGGACGCGCGGGCCTACGCGCGGGGACGTTCTCGGCTGAGCGCCGCCCTGCTCTGTTCGCTGACCCCGACCGGGCGGCCCGTGGAGGTGAGGCTGTGGCTCAACCCGCAGGTGCGGCACCCGCTTCACCCCGAGGTCGCCCGCTTCCTCGTTCAGGCACCGGCCCAGGGGTGAGTCTCGCTGATCAGTAGGTGTAGAAGTCCCTCAGGCCGGTCGCCTCGCTGTACTGGGTCTGCACCTCGCGCACGCGGGCGTGGGGCGGGCCGCGGCGCAGCCAGTGAAGCAGGCGTTCGAGGTCGGCGGGGGGCCCCTCGGCGACGACCTCGACCCTGCCGTCGAGGAGGTTCTCGGCGCTCCCGCAAAGCCCCAGGTCGCGGGCGTGGCGCTGGACGTAGCGGCGGTAGCCGACGCCCTGGACAGTTCCGGTGACGAGAGCGGTCAGACGCATGGGGGGTATGGTACGGGGCCAGCGGGGGGGAGAGGGTGCGTTTCTGACCGTCCGGTGAGGTTTTTACCGGGAGGCTCACCCGGGGGGGGGTAAACTGCGGGGATGCCCGTCCGCGCCGCCCTCTTCCCCCTTCATGTTTGCCCGCACCCATCAGCCGCCCGCACCCCCCGGGCGGCGGGGCACCCGTGACGGACACCCCGACCCCCGAGCGGAGTGCGCCCGCCCCCGCCCCACGTCGGCGGGCCAGGCGGCGCTGGCCGTGGGTGCTGCTCGCGCTCGCCGCGCTGGTGGGGCTCGCCGCGTGGCTCTCTCCCCGGCTGCTCGGTCAGTGGGCGCTGGAGCAACTGTCGGGCGACACGACCCAGGTGACTGCCGGAGGCTTGGGCGGACCCCTGTGGGCCCCCAGCCTGCGTGACGTGACCGTGCGGCTGCCGGGCCTGAACGGGGTTGCGGGTCAGGCGGACGTGGGCGTGGCGGGCGTGGACCTCAGGAACAAGACGGTGCGGCTGAACGTGGCCGTCTCGGACGCAACCGTGAACCTGCGGCTGAAAGACCTCCTCTCGGGCCAGGGGGGCGGCCAGCAGGAGGAAGGCGGAGGCGGCTGGAAGGTCGTCCTGGGCGGCCTCGACGTGCAGCGCTCGCGGGTGAACGTGGACGGCTCGGGCGTGAATATCCCCGACGGCTCCTTCCGGGTGCAGCCCGGCGCGAACGGGGCGCTCGCCGTGCGCGGGCGGACGGACGAGGGCGAGCTCAACGCCGACGTGCGGGTGCGCGAGGGAAGGGCGGGCAACCTGTTCGACCTCGAACTCGACGCGGACGCGCGGGTCATCAACCACTACTGGCCGGGGGTGACGGGCGGGCGCATCACCGGGCGCTACCTGCTCGGGGACGGCCCGGTGCGCGGCGACCTGCGGCTTTCGGACGGCAGCATCCGGGTCCCGCAGGCGCGGTTCGTCACGGTGCGGAACATCGGCGGGACGGCCACGCACCGGGGAGACAAGATCGCCCTCGAACTCGCGGGCGTGGGCTGGGACGGCCCGATCACCGCGCGCGGCGCGGTGGACACGGCGGCGAAGAACTGGACGGTGACGGCGCAGGGCTCGCCGACCGTCGAGGGGCTCGCGCAGGCCCTGGGCACCACCGGGCGCGGCAACCTGGAGCTGAGCGTCACCGCGGGCGGCTGGAGCACCGTGCGGGTGAAGGCGTACGGCAAGGGCGCGGGCGTCCTCGCGGGGGTCCCCTTCCGCGACCTGAAGGCCGAATACACCTACCTCAACCGCGACGCCTCCACGGGCCCAAACAGGATCGGGCAGACGAACGACCTCGCCCTCAGCGCGCGGACGACGCTCGCGGGCGAGCAGACCCTCACCGGGCGCTGGGCCTTCGGGCGGGAGGGGCGGGCGCGATGGGCGGGGACGTTCGCCGGAAGGCCCCTCGACGTGACGGGGAACATCGACGCGCGGAACCTCCTCACCCTGTCGGGGCGGGGGCTGGGCGGCCCCCCCGCGGGCACCTTCAGCCTGGGCACGCAGGCCATCGAGGCGACCCTCAACCCGGACTACGGGGCGGCGCGGGCGCGGGTGGCGCTGAGCGGCAGGCCCTCCGACCTGCGGGCGACCGTGACGAACGGGGTGGCCGGACCCTTCCCCCTCGCCGGGACCGCGCGCCTGAACCGCGACGGGTTGAAGGCCGACCTCGGGAGCGTCGTGCTCGACCTCGACCGCAACTTCCGGGGCGCGTGGACGGCGCGGGACCTGCGGGGCGCGGGGGTCACCCTCGGCGGGTCGGGGACCCTCGACCTGACGGGCGGAGACGTGGTGGGCACGCTCGCCGCCAACGTGCCGGGCGTGGAAGGCACCCTGCGCGGGCCGCTGAGCGTCAACTACCTGCGGCGGCAGGGCACCTACGCACCGGGCGCACAGCGGCTGACGTGGCGGGGGGGCGCCTTCACCCTGAACGCGCGTGACCTGCCCGTCCTCGGCGGCGTGCGGGTGAACGGCGCGGCGACCGTGACGACCGACCTGCGGGCAACGGGGACGCTGACGGCCAGCGGCAACGGCTTCGACCTGACCGCCACCGGGCGCGGCGACTCGGCGAGCCTGCGGGGGACGGCGGGCGGGGTGACGGTGCTCGCCGACACGGGGCTGCGGGCGGGCTTCCCGACGACCGCGCGGGTGCAGGGCGCCGACATCCAGGGCACGCTCAGCGTGCAAGGCGGCGTGCGCTTCACCCTCACGACCGCCGGGGAGACGGCGCGCGGGGTGCTGGGCGGCCAGAACTGGAACGCGACCGGGCGGGTGAACCTCGCCGCGCTGCGGCCCCTGGTGGGCGTGGACGATCTGGGGGGCACCCTCGACCTCGCGCTCGCGGGGCAGGGCGGCACGGCTCGGGTGAATGCCACGGCGGCGGGCGCGGCGGTGCGCGGGACGCTGACGCGGGCGGGTGGTCCCGTGAACGCCGACCTGCGGGTGACCTACGCGGACGCGGTGGCGAACCTCGCCGGGCGCGTCTTCCCGAACGTGCAGGCGGGCGGCACCGCCTCCTGGCAGGGGCAGACGTTGAACGCCTCGCTCTCGGGCGAGTACGGCAACCTGCGGGCGCGGCTGACGGGCCGCACGGGTCCCCTCTCCTTCTCGGGCGTGACGATTCCCGGCCAGCCCATCGATGTCGCGGGCACCCTCACCCCGAGCCTCACGGCGAGCGGCACCTGGGGCGACCTGCGGGCGCGGTACGACGCGCGGACGGGCCTGCTGAGCGTGGATGGGAGACAAGCCCTCACCGCCTTCGGGCAGGCGGGGCAGGTGCGGGGGAGCGCGACCTGGGGGCCGGGCTTCCGGGGCAGCGTGAACGCGAGCGGCGTCCTCGACCAGTACACCGTGGCCCTGCGCGGCCCCTGGAGCAACCTGAACGTCCGTCTTACCGACGCCGAAGGTCTCCAGGCCACGGGCACGGCGGCGCTCCCCGAAGGAAGATACGACCTGAACGTGCGCGGTCCGGTCGCGGGCCTTTTCGTGGACGGGCGGGTCACGGGCACGGGCACCGAGCCGCGCGGCACCGTGAACGTCTTCGACGGGGCGGGCGGCTCGGCGCGGGTGACCCTGCGGGGCTTTTCCGACTTCGACGTGCAGTCGGGCGGCCTGACGCTGGCCGGACAACGGCTCAACGGCACCCTCACCGCGCGGGACGGCGTGCTCTCCGGGGACCTCAGCGCCGGTCCGCTGCGGCTGAACGCGCGGAACGGGCGGGTGGACGCGAGCGGAGAGATCGCGGGCCACACCGTCACCGCGCGGGGACGGCTGACGCTGCCCGCCACCCTGGAGGACCTGCGGGTGCGCGTGAGCGGCCCCTACGTCACCGCCGACGCGACGGGCGGCGTGGCGAACCTGCGGGGCTCGCTGCGGCTGAACGCGCAGAGCTTCGGTTCGGGGCAGGCGCGCGTGACTGTACCCGCCCAGGTCTTCCCCCTCACCGCCTCGCTGACCGGCGCGCGGGCGAACGTGGGCGGCCTGACGTACCTCGGCGGGAACTGGGGCGGCGGCGTGAACGTCCGTTACGCGCTGGGCGGGCGGGCGGGGACGGTGCGTCTCGTCGGGAGTGGGGCGGGCCTCGCCGCCGTGCCCTCGGGTCCAGTCGCCGGACGGGTAACGCTGCTCCCGGAGTTGGGGGGCACACTGACGACGAGCCTCTCCCCCGCCCTCGCCTCCTTGCCCGCCGAGGTGCGCCGGGAGATCGTGCCGGGGCAACTGGTGGCGACACTCAGCCCGAATGGCGCGACCCTGACCACGCGCGGCACCCGCTACCTGGGCGAGCCCCTGAGCCTGAACGCGCGCGTCGGCTGGCGGAACGGCGTGACCGCCGCCGGCACGCTGACCCACCCCGGCACGCGCATCCCCGTGCGCTACGACGGGCGGAATTTGACGGTGGACGGCGCCCTCCTCGACGCGCGGGCATTGCGGCCCCTCGTGCAGGCGACGGGCACCGTGACGGCGGACCTGCGGGTGCCGAATCTCGACTTCAGCCGGGCGAACGGGCGGGCGCGGGTGAACCTCGCGGCGTCCGGGCAGCGGGCCATCGGAACCGTCACGCTCTCGGGCGGGCAACTCGGCGCCGACCTGACGAGCAATCTGGCCGGGCTGAGCGTGCGGGTGCGCGGTCCCCTCTACCCGCAGGCGAACGCGGCGCTCGCGGTGGACGGCGTGCGGGGCACCCTGAGCGGGAACGCCGCCGAGACGCTGACCCTGCGCGCCGCCGGAACGTATCGGGGCCGCGCCCTAGACCTGACCGCCAGCGGGCGGACGCTGACCGGGCCGAGCGCGGCGGCCACCCTGAATGCGATTGTCAGTGGGACGAGCGTCAACCTCAGCCTGAGCCGGGCGGGCGCCGACTGGCGGGTGCAGGGCGCCTTCACCGCCCCCGACCTGCGGGCGCTGGCGGGCACGGACGGGAACGTGAGCGGCACCGTCACGGGCAACCTCGCCAACCTGCGGGTGAACGCGGACGGGGAGGTCGCGGGCGTGGCCTTCCGAGCCCCCGCCACCTACACGGGCGGCGTGCTGCGGCTGAGGGGGGCGACGGCGACCCTGCCGGGCACCCTGGGGACCGTGCGCGCGAGCGGACCCGTCTTCCCTACCCTGAACCTCAGCGCGAGGGCGACCCTGCGGGACTCTCTGCCGGGCACCTACACCGTGCAGGCGAGCGGCGCCCTCTCCAAGCCCGACGTGCGGGCGCAGGGCACCCTGGTCAGCGGGGCGAGCGGCCTCCAGGCGGGCGGGTCGGCCCTCACCGCGCGGCTGCTGGGCCGGGACTGGAAGATGACCTTCACGGGCGAGCCGCTGGCGGGCACCCTGCGCGGGCAGCTCGGGGCGAACGCGCTGGGCGGCTTGCAGGACGGGCGGTTGAACGTCCACACCTCCTTCCTCTCCGGCGACACGCGCGTCCGGCTCGACGGGGTGACGGGCTGGAACGCCCGCCGCGGCTGGCTGGGCGACCTGCGGGCGAGCGGGAACGTCCCCGGCGGGGCGCTCGACGCGCGGCTGACGGGCGCGGGCACGCTCGCGCTCGCGGGCGGCATCGGCCCGGCGCGGGTGACGGGCACGTTCCCGGCGAGCCTCCCCTTCCGTCCGGGCGGCACGCTCGACCTCGCCGCGCTGGACGCGGGGGCACTGTGGGGCCGCGCGGGTCAGCTCCGGGTGACCGGGCGGGCGACCCTGGCCGGGCCGAGCTGGACGGCCTTCCAGGCGACCTTCGCGGGCCGCTTGCAGGACACCCTCGGCGACCTGAGCGGCGACCTGGGGGCGAGTTACGCCGCCGGGAACATCAGCCTGCGCCTCGCGGGGGCGCGGCTGGCGGGCGGCGCCACCCTGACGAACGGGCGCTACAACGCCACCCTGCGCGCCGACACCGTACGGCTCGCCCGGCTGCTGCCCCCCGCGTGGGACGTGGACTCCCTGACGCTGGCGGGCACCGTGCGCGCCTCCGGCACGCTGGCGGGCGGCCCCGAGCGGGTGGAGGCCCGCACCCTCGCGCTCAAGGGCGAGCAGGAGACGGTGGGACCTTTCAGCCTGTACGGGAGCGCCACCTACTCGCGGCAGCCGGGCCAGCCCGACGTGCTGGAGACGGCCCTCTCCGGCAGCCTGCGCGGCGGCGTGCTGCGGGCGGACGGCTCCCTCCCGGCGGGCGTGCGGGTCACGGCGCGGGACGTGAACGCCCGGGCGTTCGGGGCAGGGGTCGTCGGCGGGAACCTGACGCTGACCGGGCCGGTGCGAGACGCGCTCGTCGCGGGGAGCGTCACGGCCCTTGCCGACGACTTCGACGCCCGGGTGGCGCTCTCGGGACCGCTGCGGGAGGCGAGCGCGAACGCCCGCGTCACGTTGAAGGGGCAGGACCGGGACGGCATCGTGTACGCCGACCTCACCGACCTCGACCTCGCCGCGGGCAGCGCGCAGGGGCGCGTGTACGGCACGGCGCGGCAGGGAGGAACCACCGTCCGCCTCGACCTGGGCGGCGCGTGGCCGCGTCTGACGGGTGAGGCGACCGCTACGGTCCCCGGCCTGCCCGACCCGGTGACCCTGACGGGCGACGGGCAGGGCGGGTACACAGTCGGGGCCGGGCGTCTCGGCGCGGGCCGTCTCACCCTGACCCCCGGGCAGGGCTTCGTGCCCGCGCTCGCCGGAATCCTGCGGCTGACTCCCCTCGCCCTCGTGAACGGCACGGGCACGGCGACGGCGGACGTGACGCTGGCGGGCACGCTCGCCGCGCCGCGTCTTGGGGCGACCCTGACCACCCGGGACGCCCAGGTCTCCGGCGTGCGGCTCGCGGACACGACCGGGACGTTCGCGGGCACCCCGAGCGGGCTGCGCGGCACCCTCGCCCAGGCGGGGGTCACCGTCGCCACGCTGGAGGGGCGGACGCTGACCCTCAACGGCCTCGCGGCGGGCGCGGCGGGGGCGACCCTGCGCGCGAGCGGGACGGCGGGGCTGGACGGCACCGCGAACCTCACCGTGAGTGCCAGCGGCGCGTTGGACGGCAACGTTCAGGCCACGTACCGGGACGGGGCGCTCATGGCGGTGGGGACCGTGGGGGCTCAGGGCCTGCGCGCGGCCCTCGACCTGAACGCGAGCCAGCGGCTGGGCTGGCGCGGCACGGCCCGGGTGACGGGCGGCCCCGGGGGCGTGCTCACCGACCCGGCCACGCTGAGGGTGAGCGGCCCCTTCGGGCGGCCCCTCGTCACGGGCGAGGCGGGGCTCCTCGGGGCGGGCGCGCGGCTGGTGGCGAACGCGGCGGTCGTGCAACTCCGGCTCGTGGACGGCCCCGGCGCCACCGCGAGCGGCGTGCTGGAACTTCGCCCGGACGAGCGCGGCGAGTGGAGGTGGCTGGGCACGGCCTCCCTGACCCGTCCCGAACTCAGCCTGAACGTGACGCCGACCGGGCCGCTCGCCGATCCGCGCCTGACCCTCGACGTGCGCCGGGGCGAGTGGCGCGCGTCGGGCACGGCGGGGCTGCGCGCGGCCACCCTGGGCGTGACGGACGGGCAGAAGTCGGGCACCCTCACTTGGCAAGACGGCACCGTGCGGGCGAACCTCCCCGGCCTCGACCTCGCCCGCCTCGCCATTCCCCGGGTGAGCGGCCTGCTGACCGCCAGCGGCGCGGTGAGCACGGACACCCAGGACGGCAGTCTCACCCTGCGCGCGGCGGGCGTGAAGACCGACCTCACCGTGCCCTACCTGGGGGTGGCGCTCGACGGCGACATCGCGGCGGACGTGACGCTGACGGGCGGCAAACCGCGCGTGCGGGCGACCGCGACCCTTCCAGCGGGCGTGGTGAATCTCAGTGCCACCCAGGCGGCGGCGGGCTGGACGGGCAACCTGACGGGCACGGTCGCGCGGGACGGGGGCACCCTCACCGCGAACGTCACGGCGGGGACGGCGGGCCTGAACGGGGGCGTCACCGCTGCCCGCTACCCCCTCCAGGCCCTCGGGCAGGACGTGCGGCTGGAGGGGCGCGTCACGCTGGGCGGGCAGACCTTCGGGGCCGACCTCACCGCCGGGAACGACATGGGCGAGGCCCGGGTGAGCGCGCAGGGCGGCCTGGCGGACCTCCTGCCCACCCTGGAGGGCGTGGTCGCCGTGCGGCCCACCGGGGAGGGCTACCGGGTGCGGGCGGTCCTCGACGGGGTGGACGTGGCGGGCCTGAGGATCGCCCCCGGCCTCTCGGGCCGCGTGAACGGCGAGGCCACCCTGCAAGACGGCGGCGGCACAGTGGTGCTGAGCAGCCCGGCCCTCCAGATCGCGCAAAAAGCGCTTGGGGCGCGCGTCGAGGGCACGCTCAGCGGCGGCGACTGGCGCATCCGCGGCTTCCTGGGCGAGACCGACTTCTTCGCCTCGCTGACGAACGGGGTCCTCTCGGGCCGGGCGACCCTGCAAGCCCTCCCGCTCGGGGCGGTCGCCGGGGCCTTCGCGGGCACTCCCGTGGGCGAGGGCGTGGTGACGGGCGTGGCCCGCTTCCAGGTGCCCCTCGCCGATCCGCTGGCGGGCAACGCGACCGTCGTCGCCGAGCGCATCCGGGTGACGGCCACGAGCGGCATGGGCGAAGGCGCGGTGACAGAGACGCTGACGGGCACCGGGACGCTCGACTACGCCGCGCGCGAGCTGCGGAACGTGAACATCCAGCTCGGCGGGGCGGGCACCTGGGACGTGCGGGGCGGGTACACGCGCTCTCGGGTGGACCTGTCCGCCCAGTTCCGGGACACGACCTTCACCCCGGTCCTGCGGCTGATCCCCGGGCTGGCCGACCTCACCCCCAGCCTCAAGGGCAGCCTGACCCTCTCGGCGGCGGGGACCTACGACCGCCCGCGCGGGCTGCTGCGCGCACAGAACCTCGTGGGCTCGCTGGCGGGCTTGAGCCTCCAGATTCCCACCCTCGCGGGCGACCTCCCCGACTCCGGCGCCTTCACGGCGGGCGGACGGGTGCTCACGGGCGGCACGGTGGGCAGCGACGGCTCCCTGGACGTGCGCGGACAGCTCACGCTGGGCAGGCTCTCGGGCACGCGGGCGACCTTCACCGGCCTGCTCGCCCCGCAGGCGCTGGGGCCGCTCCCGAATACGACCGTCACCGTGACGCAGACGACCGAGACACGCTGGACGGTGGACGCCCGCAGCCGCAGCGCCGCGACTGCGACGAACCCGGCGGGGGTGCTGAACGTCACGGGGGCCCTCACGCCGAGGCTCGACCTCGCCCTCACCGCCCGCAACTACGACCTGCCGCTGGCGCTGATCTACGCGCGAGACAGCCTCCTGAACGCCGACCTGCGCCTCGTGGACGACGGCTCGCTCGTGCGGGTGAGCGGGGCGGCGAACTTCCTGCGCCTGACGCTCGGGCGCCCGGACACGGCGACGACGATCCCGGCTCCCGGGCAGAGCACGAGCGGGGGCACAGCCCCCGGCACCAACGGGCGGACGACCGACAACTTCCCCAGCCCGCTGCCCGAGCAGTACCAGACCTTCCCGCAGCCGCAGCAGGAGGAAGCCCAGACCCCCGAGCGGCGCCCGGCCCGGCCCTTCCTGGAGCGGCTGGTCTTCGAGGACATCCCGATCCGCGCGCCCAACGGCATCCGGGTGGACGAGGCGCTCGCGCGGGCGGAGTTCACGGGCAACCTCGTCGTCTCGGGCACGGGAGCAAGGCCCCGGCTGCGCGGCGACATCCTGGCCCAGCGCGGCACCCTCTTCCTGCGGGAGAACGAGTTCGCCCTGCGGACCGGGCGGGTGACCTTCCCTGGCGAAGGCGTGTACCCCAGCTTCAACGTGGTCGCGGCGGGCACGGTGCGGTCGAATACCTCGGGGCAGCAGGTGCCCGTCACGCTGAACGTGGGGGGCAGCTTCCGCACCCTGCAAAACGGCGAGAGCGTCCTCGACCTCCAGACCAACCTGAACTGCACGGCGCCCGGCAACGCCTGCGTGGACCCCGTGACGGGCAACCCCTACACGGAAGCGCAGCTCTACGCCCTCGTCGCCACCGGGGTGCCCAACCTGGAGGCGCTGCCGGGCAACCTCGCCGCCCTGGGCACCTCGGCCCTGCAAACGGCCCTGAACGTCTTCGTCCTCGGTGAGATCGAGCGCAACGTGGCCCGAGCCCTCGGCCTCGACGTGTTCCGCCTCACGCCGAACCTCTCGGTGGACGACGGCACGCTGGGCGCGACCCTCACCCTGGGCTCGTACCTCACGCGCGACCTGTACCTCCAGTATCAGGTAGACCTGAGCGGTCAGGGCCTGCTCGACGCCACCTACAGCACGCCGGACGGACGGGTGACCTTCAAGGTCAGCACGCCGCTGAGCGGCCTGAGCCTGGAGTCGGTGCGCCCCAGCTTCAGCGCCGCCTACAACCTGGGCCGCCGCGCCAGCGTGAGCCTCGGCGTGCAGAACGACGAGGACAGCACGAAGCTCCGGTTCGGGGTGACGTACCGGCTGTTTGCGAGGTAGGGGGGGGAGCGGTCAGCTCTTAGCCGTCAGCGACCAGCAGTCAGGAAAAAGAGAGGCGCCCCAGCGAAAGCCAGGGCGCCTTCATATTTTTACAGAAGAATAAATTCTCGACACAATATGGAAGGCAGGTCCCTCAGAGAATCAGGGGGCCATTTGAAACTTTTGGCTCAGCTTCGTGTACACTTCCTTAACGCTCTGATCGGTGGGGGAGTCTGCACGCACTTCCATCAGGCTACCTTTATAGGTATGCATGACCATCGTCGTGTTCCCAGATTGGAGCGCCGTAAAGGTTACTTGGATGTTAGAACCCAAACCGGGAAGAGCTGGGCTCTTCAAGACCACCTGAGTAGGCGTCCTCTCGGCAACACTGAAATAGTTGGTCGATCCTCCCACGTTCAGCGCCGGGCCGATTTCAGCGATGGCCGCAGTTACCTCCGCAGAGGTGGCGACGTAATTCATAGGCTTCTGCGCCTGTGTGGGAGCGCAGGAAGCAAGAGCGAGGACCGGGGCCAGCAGTAGCAGCTTTCTCATGCCATTTAAAAGTAACGCACAGCTCCTCCAACCGAGAGCGAATTTGCCGCATATCGGGGCCCCCAAATGGGGGTTGTTAAACAGGATGGGTGTGGCACAACTCCTCAAACAAGAGCAAACCTTCTGCCTCACCCCGGCAGCCTGAACCTCAGCGTCGTGCCGCGCCCCGGCTCGCTGTCCACCTCCAGCTCTCCCCCGGCGAGGGTCACGCGCTCGCGCAGGCCGAGAAGGCCCAGGTGGCCCTCCTGGGCGCGGGCCTGCGCCTGCGCCTGGGTGAAGCCCTGGCCGTCGTCGCTGATCGCCACGCGCACCCCGTCCTCCTCGAAGCCGACGCGGATGGCGGCACTCGCGGCGCGGGCGTGCCGGTCCACGTTCGTCAGGGCTTCTTGCGCCAGCCGGAACACCGTGAGTTCGAGGGCGGGCGCGAGCCGCCGCTCGGCCCCGCTGACCTCCAGCCGGGCGTCCGTCTGCGCCTGCGAGACGAGCCATTCGAGCGCTGGAAGCAGCCCGAGGTCGTCGAGCACGCTGGGGCGCAGGTTGCGGGCGAAGCGGCGCACGCTCTCGATGGCGGCGCCGAGGTCTCCCAGGATGTCGTCCGCCCGCGCCCGCTGCTCGCCCCCCAGCTCGCGGGCGAGGCGGGCGACCCGGCGGGTGGTGGCGACGAGCACCTGCGCCGTGTCGTCGTGGAGTTCGCGGCTGATGCGGCGGCGCTCTTCCTCCTGCGCCTGGGTAAATAAGGTGAGGTAGCTTCGCAGCTCCAGCGTGCGGCTCGTCGCGGCCTCCAGCGCCTGCCCGCGCCGTTGAATCTCGTCGGCGAGCGTCTGGAGTTCCGAGAGGTCACGGGCGACGGTCAGCACGCCGTGGAGCACACCCCCGGGCCGAACGGCACTCAGCCGCACCTCCAGGCGGTACCCGGCGACCTCGATCTCCGCGCGACCCCCGGCGGGGTGGGTGTGGGCGGCGTCCCAGGCGGCTTGCAGGGCGGGCCGGGAGGCGGGCGTGGCGAGATGCAGTAGCGAGGCGCCGACGAGCGGCCCGGTGAGCGGTGCGAGGAGGCGGGTCGCGGCGGGATTGGCGTAGGTGACGGTGCCCGAGGGGTCGGCGCTCAGGATCAGGTCGTGGGCGCCCTCCGCGAGCTGGCGGTAGCGGGCCTCCTCGCGGGCGAGGGCGGCGAGGAGACGCTCGCGGGTCAGCGTCAGCGCCATCTGGTCGGCGACGCTGCGGGCGAGTTGCAGGACGCGGTCGCTGGGGGCCTCCGCCCCCGGGTCGTCGGCGTAGAGGAAGCCGAGCACCGTGTCTGCGCCCGCCCCGCCGCGCAGGGGCACGATCAGGGCGCTTCCCGCCCCCGGCAGGGCGTAGCGGCGGCTGAGGGGCCGGGGACCGCGCCCGACCTGCGCGAGCAGCCCCGCGAGGTCGGCGGGGGTGAGCGGCGGCAGGTTGAAGCCCGCGCTCCACGAGACCTCGCCCGTCTCCCCCCCTGTCAGGGCGATCAACCCGCGCCCGGCATTCAGGGCCAGGGTGGCGAGCCGGACGGCCTCGGCCAGGGCGCGGTCGCTCTGGTCCTCGCCCAGCAGGCGACCGACGTTCAGCAGCACGGCGGCCTCGCGCTCGCGGCGCAGCTCCTCCTCGTACAGGCGGGCGTTCTCGATGGCCAGGGAAGCCTGCGCGGCGAACACCTCCGTCAGGGCGAGGTCGTCCGCGTCGAGGGGAAGGGGGGCCTTCCAGTACAGGGTCAGGGCCCCGAACACGCTCGCCCGCGTGCCCAGCGGCAGGCCGATCACGCCGCGGTACGGGTAGCGGCCCTGGGCGAGGAGCTGCCGGGTGTAGCGGCTCCCCCCGCCGAGGTGCGCGGTGTTGAGGTCGAGCGCCGTGACGATCTCGCGCCGCTCGACGGCCCGCCCGGTCACGCCCGCCCCCACCTTGGCCCGCACCCGCAGGACGTATTCGCTGGGAAGGCCCACCGCGCTGCGGATGTTGAGGGTGCGCCCGTCGGGTTGCAGCTCGTACACGCCCGCCGCGTCGGCGCCGAAGAGGGCGGTGGCCCGCTCCAGAATGCGCTCCAGCGTGTCGCTGAGGTGCAGGCTCCCGGCCAGCGCCGCGCCCGCCTCGCGCAGCGCCTCGGCGGCCTCGCGCTTGCGGGTCTCGATGCCGTAGAGCCGCGCGTTGTCGATGGCGAGGGACGCCTGCTCGGCGAGGGCGAGCACGAGGCGGGTGTCGTCCTCGGTCACGCGGGCTCCCGGCGAGCGGCTGTCCACGTAGAGCAGCCCCAGCGGGCGGCCCCGGGCGGTCAGCGGCGCGATCAGGGCCACCTCCGGGTCGAGTTCCGCCAGCCCGGCCCCCAGCGGCGTGCCCGCGTCCCGCGCCTTCTCGAAAAGGATCACCTCGCCGCGCCCGGTCAGCCGCCCGAGGGACACCGGCCCCACCCCGATCCCGCCCGTGAAGGAGGGACCCAGGCCGTGGGTGAACACCTCCCCCGTCCGCGCCCCGTCCTCGCCCAGTTCGCTGAACAGGCCCACGAAGGCCCGCCCGAAACCCAGCGCCAGCGCGGCACTCTCCGCCGTCGCCGTCAGCACCTCCGCGAGGTCGAGGCTCCCCCCCAGCCGCCGCACCAGCCGCTCCACCGTCTCGGCAATTCGCCCCTGCCCACGCCGCGCCTCCCGCGCCTGCACCCCCTCCAGCGCGAGGGTCAGGAGCGGCGCGAGTCCCGCCATGACCTCCACCCCCACCGGGTCCGCCCCCACGAGTTCGAGCACCCCGCCCCCGAAGGGCACGCAGGCGAGCATCCCCTCCTCCAGCCGCCCCCCCTGCGCCAGCGAGCGGGCGGCCAGCGTGCCGTCACTCAGCCCCAGCCCCCGCCCCTCCTCCCCCACCACGGCGAGTGAACCGCCCACCACCGCCCACACCTGGACGCCGTGCGCCCGCACCGTCCGGCAGGCGAACTCGGCCAGGGCGGCGCCGAACGCACGAACTGTGGGCGCGGCGCTGAGGTCGGGGGGGAAGGGGGGGAGGGTCATGGGGAGTGAGGGAAGGCGGGGGTTGAGCAGATGGTAGAGCGTGGGCGGGTTGGGGACAGGGTATGGGGGTTTGGGGGCGCTGGGGGAGGTTGCGGTTTACCCCCCTCCCAACCTCCCCCACAAGGGGGAGGAGCAAAAAGACAGCGTGTTGGGCGGGACAGGGCATGGGAGGTGGTCACACGCCCCCTCACCCCAACCCTCCGCTCCGCGGCTCTTCGAGTCACCCGCAAGGGGAGAGGGAGATAAGAAGCGGAAGCTGTTGCACTGTTCAAAACGTCTCTCCGGACGCCCGATGGGTGGTAGAGGGTGGACGGTCCAGGCCCACAACCACGTCGGCTCGCGCAGCGAGACGGTGGGCCCACGACTGGGACGCGACAAGATCCAACATTGCGCTGGGAAAGACCCGACCACCCGCGCCGCCCGTGTGCCCTTGCCGAGCGCAGCGCCGCTCCCCCTGCCCCCCCTGGGGGTAGGGGGCAGGGGGGTGGGGGTAAACCGTGGCACGATGCCCAGCCCCAAAACCCTTACACCGTCTTCGGATCAATCCACCCCCGCTTGATCCCGTACAGCACCGCCTCCGTCCGGCTCCCCACCCCCAGCTTCGAGAAGATGTTGGCGAGGTGAACCTGCACCGTCCGCGGGCTGATGTCGAGGTCCCGGGCGATCTCCTTGTTCGTGCGACCCGTGGCCGCCACCCGCAACACCTCCAGCTCGCGGGGGCTGAGCGCGTCCTCCGGCGGCGTCGGCGTCTGCTGCGCGCTGAACCGTTCGAGCACCTTGCGGGCGACGGAAGGATGCAGCGCACTCTCCCCCGCCGCGACCGCCCGCACCGCGCCGAGCAGGTCGTCCTCGCTGGCATTCTTGAGCAGATACCCGGCGGCCCCCGCCTCCAGCAGCGCGAAGACGTAGGCGTCGTCGTCGTAGCTCGTCAGCACGAGGACGCCCACGGTGGGCCGCTCGGCCTTGATGACGCGGGTGGCCTCGATGCCGTTCATGCCCGGCATGGACACGTCCATCAGGATCACGTCGGGGTGCAGGGCCCGGGCCTTGAGCACGGCGTCTTCGCCGCTGTCGGCCTCGCCCAGCACGCGCAGGTCGCTTTCGCCCTCCAGCAGCTCGCGGGTGCCCTTGCGGACGACGGGGTGGTCGTCCACCAGGAGCAAGGTGATGGGCCGCCCGTGGACGGAGGAGGTGTCGCGGTCGAGCATGGAGGCAGGATACCCGCGCGGGCACGGAAGAGGGGCCGCATCCACGCGCGGAATGCGGCCCCGGGGAGACAGGCGGCTTACGACTTGCTGAGGTCCTTCCAGTAGGTCCCGGTGCGGAAGGCGAGCATGGGATTGAAGGTCTCGCGGCTGATGCCCTGAAGGTTGTCGCGGTAGGCGAGGATGCCGGGGTTGCTCGGCATCAGGACGTAGTAGGCCTGATCGAGGGCGCGGCGGGCGACCTGGCCGTACAGCTCATTGCGGCGCTCGGCGTCGGTGATCGTGCGCGCCTCCCCAATCCAGCCGTCGATCTGCGCGTCTTTGAAGTTCAGCCGGGGCTGGTAGTACCCGTCGCTGGCGTAGAAGGTGTGGACGAAGTTGTCGGCGTCGGCGTAGTCGGGGGCCCAGCCCGTGATGATCATGACCTCACGCCCGGCGCCGCCGTCCTCGAGGATCTCGCTCCACTGCTTGCTCTGGATGTTCACCCGGAACTTGGGGTTCAGCGACTCGATGTTGCGCTTGAGCAGCTCCATCGCGGTCTGGGCGGGCACGCTCCCGGCGCGGTAGGTGGCGGTCAGGGTAAAGCCCTGCTGCCACACCCGGCCCCCCCACGCCCGCTGGAACGCCTGCCGGGCGGCATCGAGGTTAAACTCCGGCGCCGCGAGGCTCTGGTCGTAGCCCGGGAAGGTGTCGGGGAGCAGGAAGTTGCGCGCCTCGCCCTTGCCGCCCTGCACCTCCTCGATGTAGGTGGGCACGTCGAAGGAGGCCACGAAGCCGCGCCGCACGTCCACGTCGCTGAAGAAGTTGGCCGGGATGCCCTGCCCGTTGAGCTGACCGCTCCCGAGCAGCGAGGCGTCCTTGATGTTCTGGTTCATCGAGATGCCGAAGGCGCTGATGTCGGGCAGGTCGTCGAGGACGGCGACCCCCGGCTGGCCGCGAAGCTGCTCCTCCACGATGGGCCGCCCACCCGTCTCGATCAGGTCGGCGTCACCGCGCAAAAAGGCCTGCTGCCGCGCCGCCTGCTCGGGCACGACCTGGATGATCACGTTCTTGATCTTCGCCTTCTCACCCCAGTAGTCCGCGAAGGCCTCGGCGGTCAGGGCGCTGGAGGTCTTCTGGAGAAAGCGGTACGCGCCCGTGCCGCTGGGGTTTTGCGCGAGGGGGCTGCCTGTGAGGTCTTGGCCCACCGCCGCCTTCCAAGTCGCCTCGGTGCCGTCCCACTCACCGATTTTCTTGGCGTGCTCGCTGTCCACGATGCTCTGGCCGGTGTAGGCGAGCTTGGAGAGAAACGCCGGGTCCACCTTGGGCAGCGTGAAGACGAGGGTCCCGCCGTCGCACTTTACGGCGTTCGTGATCCGCTCCCAGGTGATGCTGGAGTCGTCGTTGGCGTTGCTGCCGGTGCCGAGCAGGCTCTCCGAGAGAAACCAGTTGCCGCTGTCGCTCGTGTTCGTCACGAGGTTGCGCCGGAAGGTGTACTCGGCGTCGGCGCACGTAAAGTCGTTGCCCGAGTGGAACTTCACGCCTTCCCGCAGGGTGAAGCGGTACTCGCGCCCGTCATTGGCCGCCCTCCACTCGGTGGCGAGCAGGGGCCGCAGGTCCGAGAGGCTGCTTCCCTGGTACGTCAAGAGCGTCTCATACAGGTTCTCGACAACCTGCCCGCTCGACGTGTCGTACGTCGTGCCCGGATCGAGCGTGGGGATGTCGGCGCTCTCCTGCACGACGAGGGTGCCGGTCGCGCCGCTCGCCGTGGACGTGCCGCCGCCCGCCGACGTGGTGCCGCTGTTATTGTTGGCGTTCCGGTTGTCGCAGGCCGCCAGAGCCAGGGCGAGCGTGGCGAGGGCGGCGGCGCGGAGGGAAAGGGAATTCTTCATGGTGGCTCCTGGGGGCGCTCGTGTAGCCAGACACACGGTTCGAGCGAAGGGTTCGTGGCAAGGGCCGCCGGGGTGGACGGGCTTGATGCGTCAGGGTAGGGGCCACTCGTGAGTGCTTTTCCCTGTTCCGTTCAAGATTTGTGAGTAAGGGAGACAGCCGGAAATCAGAGGGTGCCAAGCTCACGAAAGGTGAGTCGGACATCACTGTCAGCCGAGGCTCCTCGGGCTCTTCTCCTGCCCGGCTCCCGCCGAATGCGAGCCCTCCCACAGCCGCCTTGAGTGTGCTCGTGTAAGGTTTCCTAATGACTTTGAACGCCCATGCGGATTCTTTCGTGTTGCGCGGCACGGCGGCGGGCGGAACCCTGCGCCTCGTCGGCATCGACGCGACGGCCCTGGTCGAAGAGGCCCGGCTGCGCCACCACCTCAGCAAGACGGCGACCGCCGCGCTGGGCCGGACGCTGGCGGCCTCGGCCCTGCTCGCCGTGGTGCTGGGCAAGAAGCCCGACAGCCGGGTCACCGTGCGCATTCAGGGGGGCGGCCCCGTGGGCTGGATCGTCGCGGAGGGGAGCGCGGACGGCCTGGTGCGCGGCTACGTGCGCGAGCCCGGCGCCGACCTGCCCGTCCGTGAGCGTGACGGCAAGCTCGACGTGAGCGGCATCGTGGGCACCGAGGGCGAGCTGGCGGTCACGCGGCTGCTCGACAACGGCGAGCCCTACACCGGCAGCGTGGAACTCGTGAGCGGCGAGATCGCCGAGGACGTGAGCACCTACCTGGGCGTGTCCGAGCAGATTCCGAACGCCGTGCTGCTCGGCGTGTACGAGGAGGGGGGCCGGGTGGCCCGCGCGGGCGGCCTGCTCGTGCAGGCGATGCCCGGCGTGCAAGGCGAGACGCTCGCCCGGCTGGAGGCGAACATCCGCGCCATCGGGCAGCTCACCGATCACTTGCGGCGGGGCAGCCTGCTGGAGACCATGCAGGCCGCCGCCGAGGGCCTGGACCTGACGCTGGCGCCGGGGGCGCAGGCCGCCCGCTTCCAGTGCCGCTGCTCGCGGGGCAAGGCCCTCGACAGCCTGAAGTTCTTCGCGCCCGGCGAGCGGCGGGAGATGATCGAGGAGGGCGGGCAGGAGATCGTCTGCCACTGGTGCGGCGAGCACTACCAGATGACCCCCGCCGAGATCGCCACCCTCGACGCCGCGCCGGAGCGGGCGCAGGCTTAAGAGCGCCCCGCAGAAGAAAGCCTTAGGAACGGAACACGGGCCTTCTCTCCCGTGTTCCGCCTCTCTTTTCTCTGACAGCTTCTCCCGCCGCCGTGACGTTCAGGGCCTCCGCGGGCCAGCCCCGCGCCGCCTGCGTCGGCATGGGGGCACCCGGTCGAAGGTGCGGGTCCTTGCCGCGCCGTTCGCATCCGGCGGCGAGCGTGGACACAGCCTCAAGGTGAGCCTCACCCGGCGCACGGCTACACGCATAATGGCCGCCATGAACCGACTGGTCCTCGCGTCGCCGCCTCCCCCCGCGCACGTCCGGGCCAGCCGCTCGCCGACCACCGGGACCGACCAGCCGGGGAAGAGGGTGCCCCCGAGGGTCGGGCGGGTTCTCTCCAACGCCAGAACGTTTCGATGACGGTGGAAGACGGCGATCTCGCAGCCCGGGCGTGGGAGCGGGTGCAAGCGCAGGACCGCGCGTGGCTCACGGCCCTCGCGCGGCGGGCGGGCGGGGACGCGCGGGTCGCCCTCGTCGGCGGCGCGGTGCGGGACGCCTTGATCGGCGAGACGCCGCTCGACCTCGACGTGGTGGTGGAGGGCGCACAGGCCGGGACGCTCGCGGCGGGGACGGGCCTGCCTCACCTCGTCCACCCGGCCTTCGGGAACGCGACCGTGACCCTGCCGGATGGGCGCCGCGCCGACCTCGTGCGGGCGCGGCGGGAGAGTTACCCGGTGCCGGGTGAGAACCCGGTGCCCGAGCCCGGCACGTTGGGAGACGACCTGCGGCGGCGCGACTTCGGGCTGAACGCGCTCGCGCTGCTCGTGGACCCCGCCGGAAGCGTCACCCTCCTCGACGAGGTGGGCGGCCTGGGGGACCTGGAGGCGCGGACGCTGCGGCCCCTGCACCCGCGCTCCTTCCACGAGGACGCGAGCCGCCTCGTGCGGGGGGCGCGGCTTGCCGGGCGGCTCGGGCTCACGCCCCACCCCGAACTGCTGCGGCAGGTGCCGGGCGCGCTGGACATGGCCGGGCAGCCCCCCCGCCTGCACGCCGAACTGCGCCTGCTGCTGGAGGAACCGAGGCCGGGCCGCGCCGCCCGCGTGCTGGAGGAGTGGGGGGCGGGGGCATTGTTGCCCCCGGGGGTCCCCGAACGGCTGGAGGCGCTCGACGCCCGGCAGGACGCGGGCCAGTGGGTGCCCCCGCAGGCGTACGGGGCCGCCCTCCTCGGGGCCGCCCCCGACCCCGCCGCGCTCGCCGCCCGGCTGGGCCTGGGGGAGAAGCCGGGGGCGCTCCTCGCCCGCGCCCTGGGGGACGCGCCCGCCGGGCCCGGAACGCCCGAGGGCGTGCTGCGCGCCCTGCTGCGCCCCTCGTCGCGGTGGCGGGCGTGTTGCCCATGCACCTGAGGCTGGGCCCGGCCCTGGCGTGGGTGGGCGTGCAGACGGCGCTCCTGCTCGTGATCCTGGGGGGGCGCTTGGGAGGGCCCGCCG